>CANDFN010000001.1 GCA_947384015.1 uncultured Clostridia bacterium
CCCCCCCCCCCCCCCCCCCCCCCCCCCCACACACCCCCCCCCCCCCCCCCCAAACCAACAATACCAACGACACTCTTTCCCTACACGACGCTCTTCCGATCTAATGGTCTTGTTTAATAAAAAAGGGCAGTCTTGCCCTTTCTATTTAAATTCTTTTTTTCGCTTTGCTGGTTTTGTAGGTTTCTTTTCTTCTATAAGATTATTGCCTAACGACACATTAAATTGTTGTAACAAACAGAAATTGTTGTTATCGTTTATATCTATATCTACAATCATACCTTCATCTATGCAATAAGTAGTTTTAGCTATTTGACGATATTCGTCTGTATGAGTAAATAAAATTATTGTTTTATGTTTACTTAGTTGCCATAAAATAGAAGTAATTCTATCCTTATCTTTTTGAGTTAAAGAGTTTGGTATTTCATAAATCAACAAAGTGCTACAATTTGTAAGCAATGCCCTTGCCAATCCTATTAAGAATTTTTGCGCACGGCTAAAGCTAGCATTTATTTCACTTTTAAAGCCTTTAGGTTTGCTCATTATATCATCATAAATATCTACACGTTTGCAAACCTTGTAAATTTTTTGTTTGTTGCGTTCTATGGCTGTAAAGTTCTCCATAATAGTGCCGTCTATAAAATCTGGTTTTGCTGTGCAATAATATACATTAGAATTAAAACCTTTTGGATTATATTCCTTAATATTAATATTATTTAAAAGCACCACACCACTATCCGGTTCTATGCGTCTTCTTAACATATTAAATATTAAGCGCTTGCCACACCATTTACTACCATAAACCAAGTTTATGCTATTTTGGGCAAAAGAAATATCAACATCATTAAGTTCGCCATAATAAGGACTTTTTTTGTTTTTGTTTAAATAATTAACGCCAACAAAACTTATGTTTGTTGCACCATTATTTATATTAATGTTACCGAACTTGTTTATTTCTTCATCTGTAAAATTTAAAATTGTGCTTACACGTGACAACGCAACGTTTTTATCTGCCAAATTTTGTGTAATATTAAAGAAACTATTAAATTGCTCTGTTATGGTTAAAAAGTATGGAACTACAATTAAATAAAGTTCTACTGAACATAAATTTTTAGAAACCAAAAATATCATAACAGCAGTTAACAAAGATATAACCGCACTATAGTAAACAAAATACCACACATCTTTTTTTGCAGCTTGTGTATAACGCCTCTTATCCGATAAGGTGTATTTTTTACAAGCTTTTAAATATTTTTTTTCATATTCACCATTGGCATCAAACTCGTTAATAACATCCTTGCTTTCTAATATTCTATTTACAGCCTCGTAAACTCCTTCTTTTGCCTCAAATTGTTTTTCTTTGGTTTTAGAATATGCAGTGTTTAAATGCTTTAAAATAAAATAATTAATTGTGCAGAATACCACCGTAATTAAAGCAACCAACCAACTTGCCTTTGCAACAATAACCAAACATACAATCGCTTGTAAAACTTTACTGATGTTCTGCGTTAGATTATCGCTTATATAAGAAAGTGTGTCAACATCTCCAAGCATTATGTTTTGGATTTTTTCGTTGCTGGTTTTTGTAAAATTAGAAGTTTTAGAATGCAATAATTTATCTATAAGTTTTGTAGAAGCCTTTATAAAACTTTTATTAAATGATTTATTGTAAAGAACATACGTTAAATAACTAAAAATATTACGCGCAACTAGAAACGTTAGTTCTAAAATAAGGTTAAAATATGCATAGGAAAAATCTCCTGGAGTAGAACCCATAGGCAAACCATTATAAACACCAACAATTATACGTGCTGTAAAAATTGCCCCCACTGCTTTAAGCACATAATGAATAATGTAACATAATAATTGCAAAAAAATTAAACCCTTACCTGGGCTTGCAAGTTCTTTATAGGTCATATTTGTAGATTTGGTTTTTACCTTTTTAGTATTTTCTTCTTTTGTTTTTAACATAAAAGCTCCTATATGTTAAAATATTAACATAATTTAGCATAATTTGACAATCAAATAAATAATCAACAACTGATAATCCTAAAATTTTTATTGTTTACCAAGCCTACTGTTTGGTTTTTTGCCTTTCTAAATTGTTTGACATAACCCAAAATTTAATATATAATTATTAGGTTTAGGAGAAAGCATGTTACTAGATGACCAATGGAAAAGAGTTTTAAATAAGTTAGAAAATGAAGTTACTGCGGTAACTTTTGATTTATGGTTAAGCACACTTACCCCTATTGTTTATTCTAATGACGAACTTATTTTACTAGCCCCAAGCATTACGGCTAAAAATCAAGTTAATCAACCAGCAATATATAATAAGCTAACCAAATGTGTTAGAGAAGAATTTACACTTTACACCACTGTGCGTGTAACAGACAATCAAGAGTATGAAGAAAGCTTAAAAGCAAAAACGCAAAAAGCAGAAGAAAAGGCTGCACCTAGTAAATTTAATAAAAAATATACTTTTGACAATTTTGTTGTAGGTAAATCTAACCAAGTTGTGTATGCTGCAATGAAAAATGTTGCAGAACGTCCAAGTAGCAAGTTTAACCCTCTATTTATTTATGGTGGTGTTGGGCTTGGCAAAACCCACTTGTTGCATGCTGTTGGAAACTATCTTTGGGAAAGTAGACCAGACCTTAATGTTATATATGTAACTTGCGAAAAGTTTACAAACGATTATGTAGACTATCTTAGAAACAGTAAAGACAAATTAAACAGCGAATTTAGAGATAAATACCGCACAGTAGATGTGCTTATGATTGACGATATTCAATTTATATCTAACCGTATGGGTATTCAGGAAGAATTTTTCCACACTTTTAACGACCTTTATCAAAGCAACAAACAAATTATAATAGCATCAGACCGCCCACCAAAAGAGATGAGCGCCTTAGAAGAGCGTTTGCGCAGTAGATTTTCTAGCGGACTTATTCAAGATATTCAAGAACCAGACTATGAAACCAAGGTTGCAATTATTAAAAAGAAATGTAGTCAAGACGGCTATTTAGTGGACGAAGATGTTGTTGACTTCATTGCACAAAGAACAGGAACCAACATCCGTGAAATGGAAGGGATTTTATCTAAGGTTGTATTCTATTCTAGCCTACTTGGTAAAACACATGCCACAATGGAAGATGCAAAAGAAGCACTTAAAGATTATGGCGAAAGTGAACGCACAAACTTAGACGCAAACAAAATCATTACCACCGTATGCGATTTCTTTAAAGTTACTAAAGACGATTTACTTGGCAAAAAGAAAAACAAAGAGATTGTAGAACCAAGACAGATGTGTATCTACTTAATTAACGACATGTTAAACATTCCGCTTACCGCTATTGGCGAACTTATGGGCGGACGCGACCATACAACAATAATGCATGCACGCGATAAAATTAGCAATCAAATAAAAATTAATCCACATGTAAAAACATTGGTTAACGATATAAAATCAAGATTATTACAATATTAAAAAAGCGGTGATAACCGCTTGTTTTTTTACTAATCTAATCTCTATCAATATACTAATCTATTTCATACATTATTTCTTTATAATCCATGCCTATTTTTATACCAATATTCAAGGTTGTAGAAGCAACAATATATTCTTTTTCATCTAAATAATTAATTAAATCAAATTCAACTTTTTTCAATAAGTCTTTTAACTCTTTATTTAGTTTAGTTAAAAATAGTTTATAGTTTTTAGCATATTCGCTTTCTTCAAAAGGTTTTACATTCATATATCTATCAAAAAAACCTGATTGCAGCACCATGTCATAAAGAATAGAAGATCTATCTATCATTTTTACCTCCCTTTTCACATTATATACTACATAAATGACTTATGTTAATCTTTTTTTAATATATTTTATATGAATGACTTAAATAGGTTTCAAGTAATTTATATAGTATATTGTTAATATGATAAAAATTGGTAAACGTCTTCAAGAGCTAATAGAAATAGAAAATGTTGAAAATAAAAATCTTGCCAGTGCTTTGGGTTTGACAGATAGTTCTTTGATTTCAAAATGGATTTACGCTGACACAATCCCCTCTTTTGAGCATTCTATAAAAATAGCCGATTATTTTAATGTTTCGCTGGATTATCTTTTTGGACGCACGGATGATTATTCCAAATGCAACTTTAAAACAACTCCTCCCTTTTATGAACAACTTTTAAAAGTTATGAAAGAGCATAAAAAAACACAATACCAACTCATAAAAGATAAAGTTGTGCTAGTTAACAGCTTCCATATGTGGAATAAACAAAAACGTTTACCTAAAATGGAAACTCTAATCAAACTTGCAGACTATCTAGGTATTACACTTGATTACCTAGTAGGTAGAGAATAATAAAAAAGAGTTCTAGTAACTCTTTTTTGTTTATATTTACAAACTATTCCACATTACCATTTTTTACATTTATTGTTGTGTATTTAATTTCTGTGTTTGGCACGGCGGTGCAAGTTATAAGTGTTTGAAATTTTTGGCACATATTAAGCAAACGGTTTTGTCTGCCAGCATCTAACTCGCTTAACACATCGTCCAAAAGCAAAATTGGATATTCTCCAATTTCTTCTTTAACAACCTCCATAAGCGCAAGCTTTAACACAAGTGCTACCGTCCTCTGTTGCCCTTGGCTTGCAAATGCACGGCAATCCTTTCCGTCTATTTTAAACACAATATCATCCCTATGCGGGCCAAGGCAAGTATAACCCAACTCTAACTCTTTGTCTATAATACGCTCAAACCCTAAAGCCAAATCTTCGCTAATTGTTTTATCTTGCTTAGGTGTGTAACTGTAAGCAATTTCCAGCTCTTCTGTTAAAGTTATCTCTTTATGAATTGCAACCGCATAAGCCTTTAACTTTTCTATAAATTTTAGTCTCTTTTCTATTATTCGGGTGGCGGTTTCTATAAGTTGAGGTGTAAATAATTGCAGTTGCTCCTTCTTAGCCTCTGTGCTTGCAAAATCCTTTAAAATTGCGTTGCGTTGTTTTAAAATTTTATCGTATTTTAAAAGATCGTATAAATAAACCTTATCAAACTGGCTAATAGAAATATCTAAAAAATTACGCCTATCTTCTGGCACTTCCTTAATAAGCTTTAACTCGTCTGGGCTAAAGTATACTACCGACAATACCCCCACAAGTTCGGTTAGCTTAAGCACATTTAGGTTGTTTATTTTTATATATTTTTTGTTGCTTACATCTAAATAAATTTGTATATTTTTTTTACCAGCGCTTGTAACAAAGCTTAAATCTATTTTACTGCGCTGTTCGTTAAACTTAACAATCTGTTTATCTTTACTGTTTTTAGGGCTTCTACCAACGCTTGTTAAATATACACTTTCTAGCATATTTGTTTTGCCCTGAGCATTGCTTCCAACAACAAAATTAACCCCTTCGTTAAAATTGACATTAGAAGAAGTATAGTTTCTAAAATTTGTTAAGTTTAATGTGGTGAGCCTCATAAAAGGATTATATAATTTTACATTTATTTTGTCAAGGTAGTTGCCGAATTATAATTTGACTAAACATTAAATTTGTTGTATAATAAAAATATGAATATTATAACTAACACCCAGCAAGAGATAGATAATTGCAACAGCCTATTAAACAATAATTTATTGGACTTTGAAAGTTATTATAATTTTTTAATTGAATATAACCAAAAAGTAAACCTAACAGCAATTACCAAAAAAGAAGAAGTCTTTAGCAAACATTTTTTAGACAGTATCCTTGCTGAAAACGAAATACCTCTTGGCGCAAGTGTTGTTGATATTGGCACCGGGGCAGGTTTCCCCAGCCTACCATTAAAAATTGTTAGAGACGATATTAATCTTTGTATGGTAGACAGTTTAAACAAACGCATAACCTTTTTAAACCAGTTGTGTAAATTGCTTAATGCGGAAGCCTCCAAAATTCATGCTCGTGCAGAAGAATTTGCAAAAGACCAACGAGAAGTTTTTGATGTTGCACTTGCACGCGCGGTTGCAAAAACCAACACTTTGGTAGAATATTTGTTACCTCTTGTTAAAGTTGGCGGTAAAGTAATTTTATATAAAAGCGGAAACTATGAGGAAGAGCTAAAAGACGCTGAACATGCTATTAAAATTTTAGGCGGTAATATTAACGCTGTAAAATTATATACCTTGCCAAACGATATGGGAGAGCGTTCTTTAATAGTAATAGAAAAAGTTAAAAAAACACCGCGCATCTACCCAAGAGGCAAAAACCTACCAAAACTACAACCTTTACAATAGCAAAAACATCATCTTGCCTTATACATAAGGCTTGTTACAATTTAAGGAGCAGTATGCTAAACGATGCATTTAAATATTATTACACAGCCACCACGTTAAAAGACTCTTTGCGTGAAGGTGCTGTTCAATGGCAAGTAAATAAAGAAAGAAAAGAAAGTATTGCCGAGCATACCTTTGGTTGTTTAATTTTGGCAACAGCTTTATATGATGAGCTTAAACTAACACTAAACCTAGACCGTGTTTTAAGCATGCTTGCTATACACGAGCTTGAAGAAGTTTGCATTGGGGACATCACTCCACTAAGCCACCAAGATAAAAACGACTTAAAGCAAATTGCACGACAAGGGGTTGAAAGCATGCTATCCAACACCCAATGTAAAACTCGTATAATGTTATTAACGGATGAGTATAATGCAAACATTACTCCAGAAGCCCGTTTTGCAAAAGCAATAGACAAATTAGAATGTGTGTTAGAATTTAAAAAATATCAGGACTTGGGTCAAGTAAGTTTAAAAAATCTAACCGAAGACATGTTGCAAAATAAACTCCTTAAAAATTTTGTAGACGCCGGTAAATATGACCTTGCAGATATATTCTTTATTTATCACATGCCTGCCTATTCCTATTTGGGCATAGATGAAAATTATTGGTTTAACAACTTAAAACCATTAAAGATAAAATAACAACTTAACAACAAAAAACATTCTATTGATTTAATAGAATGTTTTTTTACAATTAAAATGTTGTTATGTTTTATTTCTTTTATTCTCATTAACATCTTCAAATGGTCTAACACATTTTATAATAATGTTAGAAATAAAATCAATTTCTTCTTTACAGCCATTGTTTATCCACTCTTCAATAACCGCGTATACACCATTTATATAATATGCAGAATAATAACCTCTTTCCTTTTCATTAATACTGAATTTGTTAAATATAGGAAATAAGATGTTCGCTTTTAAATAGTTATATTTATTTAACGATTGCATTATATATGGGTGTTTTACAGAAACCTGAAAAACCACTTTGTTTTCCTTAATATAATTTAAATAAGGTAATAAGTATTCTGGCGTTATAAAAATTAATTCGTTTTTGTTATTAGTATTTATCTTTTTTGTTATTGAGTTATGATTTTCGGTAAAATATGACAAAAAGTTTTTATTAATGTTTTCTATTGTTTCTAATAACAAATCTTCAACATTGTCATAATGCAGATAAAAGGTAGAGCGATTTACACCCGCCTTTTTACAAATTTCTTTTATTGTTATAAATTCGTAATCCTTCTTGTTTAATAGTTCTATAAGTGCTTGATTCATAAGCAAAGCCGTATTATAGTATTTGCTTTCTTATTCATAGCACTTCTCCTTTTTATTCTTCATCACTAATTTCTTTTGCAAGTTTCATAATATCAGAACCATACTTTGCTTTGCCATTTTCACGCATCTTTTTGTATATGATATAGTTAACTGAACATCCTATTATTCCAATCACACCAACCACTATGCCAATTACCATTGCAATCACACCAGAGCCAATTACCTTCATTGCCAAACACATACCAGTGCCTAAAATTAAAGCACAAACAACACCAAAAGTGTAAGCAAATATCATTGCTGGAAGCTTAGCTTTTTTATCTAACTTTTTTAATTGTTTAACCTTTGTTGTGTTTTTTTGCGCATATTCGTTTGCAATATGCTCTGCATAAATTTTATCTGTATTCATCTCTATACCTCCTTTATGAATTACAACTAAATTATAGCAGAGATAAATAGATAATCACACAACACAAAATTTAAAAAATGTTGATTTAAAAAAGTTTATTGCATTTTTATTATAACGCAAAGTTTATTATTCATATACCTATTTATATTATTTAAATAAATAAAAAAAGGCTATAGAGCCTTTTATACGGTTGCATTACTAGAATCTAAGTAATCAAACTCAGTTTCATCTGCGCTTGTTTTTTTATTTTTAGTAATGCCAACACTAGTTCTTTCAACTGGTGCAACCTTATTTTGTTTTTCTGCCAAGTATGCATCACGGTCATCTCTATATTTTTGACTAAACCAATATTCTCTCATTAGCTTGTCATATTTCTTCCATTGATGTGCCTTTTTTAGTTCTTTAAAATTTCTCTCTGCCTGAGCATAATCTTCTTTTGTTGGTTTAGGTTGAGTTTCGTCATCTGCCGCACCAAAACCTGCAAACAAAGACAAGCCAGAAGTTAAAATGCTGCAACCGGCAAGAATTGCTAAACCAATAGCCGCACCACCGCCCAAAATAACTGCACCTGCTATAGCCGCACTTCCAAATAGTGCGAAAATTGCAGCAACAACACTCATTCTTCTCTTATTGCTAATATTACATTCTACTGTAGCCATGGTTTCATATTCTAACCAATCGTTATAAGTAATTTCGTTAATAGAATTAAAGACTTTCATATAATCTCCCTTTTATGCAAAAATAATAACACCGGTTTAACGGTTTGTCAATAGCTAAATTTTAATTTTTAAAATAAAAAATCGCATATAAAACAAAAAATCCGCGTTTTTGCGGATCTTTCTATCTATTAAAAACTGGTTTAACTACAACATGTCGTTTTTCACCTTCCCCAGTAGATTCTGTTGTAACATCATCTCTTTCTTGAAGGGTTGTGTGAATAATACGTCTATCATAAGCGTTCATAGGGTCTAGATGAATATTTCTTTCTATGCTTACAGCTTGGTCTGCAGTTTTATTTGCAAGAGCTATAATTGCAGTTTGTCTATCAGCTTTGTAACCATTAACATCAAGGTAAATGCGAATAACATTTTCTGCTTTTCTTTTTAAGCCACTTAACAAAACTTGTAATGCTTTTAAGTTGTCGCCATGGTAACCAATTAATCGGCTTAAACCTTTTTCTGTGCCCGTTACGGTAAAACTTAATTCATTTTCGCCTGCATCGCAAGTTACTTTTGCTTCCTTATCTATAAAGCCAACCAAACCGGTTAAAAATTCTTCACAACGTTTTTGCAAAGCCGCGCTATCAACAACACGAACTTTTTTAACTTTTGCAGGCACGGTTTTCTCTTCCTTTACTTCCTCAGTTTGTTCTACCTTTGGAATATCTTCTGGTTGGATTTCTTCTTTAACAACTTCTTCAACTGCAGTTTCTAAATCTTCACCCCAAGCAAGTTGAACTTTAGCCTTTTTAAAAAGTCCACCTTCTTCTAACACTTTAACTTCAACTTCATCGCGGGTAAGCCCACATTCTAACAATCCGTTTTGAATTGCGATTTCTACACTTTTACCAGTTGCTGTAATTTTCATCTTTTCCTCCTACTTTGTGTTACCAAAAGTCTTTTAAACTTTTTACTTCCCCTTTTGTTTATAGTTTATACATAACCCCTATTTTTTGTAATTTCTGCTATATTCAACTACTTCTGTGCTTTTCTTTTTCATTAGTTTTTGAACATCTTTTTTGCCAACACCTTTCATTATTAAAGATATAATAAATGATAACAAGGTTGTCATAATAGAGTTAGTTATAATATATAGTGTAAACAACGCATTAGATGTCCAAGCAAATATAAACATCGCTACAGGCATTGCAAGCATCATGATTTTATTCATCATGTTCATCTTTTGCCCTTTTTGTTGCATTGTTTTAGCCGAAATAAATTGTGCAAGGAATGATACTAACACGCAGGCAATAATTAAACCAAAATAACCATTTGCATCTTTACCTTCACCCACAATAGATGAGGTTATGGCTTCATAACGCTCGGTTATTGCTCTACCCTCTGCGCTATCAGCTGCAATATTGTAATGTTTAAGGTAATCTTCTAATTTTACAAACTGACTTTCGTAACTTTTATCTGCCTTAAATACGTTTTTAACCCATAGCCATTTTGTTTTTTCGCTTAATGTTTTGTTTGCTTCAATTACAGCTTCTTTTGCTTTATTTTTTGCATAATCAGTTAATGAGATTGCTTCTTTTTCATCCTCTGGCAATAGTTCATAATCCTCGGCAGCTCTATTATAGGTTTGTTCATATGCAGTGTCTAGTTCTTTATAAGATTCATACATCTTTTCGTTACCATAACTGCGGATGCTTCCGTATAAGGTAAAGAACACTACCATAGATACAACCATTGTTACCAACATTATAATGCAACTGCCACCCAAACCTGTGTTATACTTTTTGTAAAGCTTGTTGGTTTCTGCATTAATGCGTTCTTTATCTCCCGCATATTTTTCGTTAATAGCATTTATTTCTGGTTGCATATAAGCCATTACTCGTTGTTGTTTAGTGGTAGAAAACCTTTGCATTAAATCTAGTGGGCTTAACACTAGTTTTAACAAGATAGTAAAAACTATGATTGTCCATCCATAATTGACAATCCATTTTGCAAATATATTTAATAAAGTAGCCCAAAGGTTGCCCGAAAGTAATAGGCTAAAAGAGTTTAACATTTCCATTTATAATTCCCTAATAAATTTGGTTGAGGCAAATCGTATTCGCCCTTTATCTTGTGGCAACGAAGCAATCTTTTTAAAGCTATAAAGCATCCCCAAATTGCACCATAATATTTAATTACTGCAAAAGCAAAACTGCTACAGGTTGGTATTGAATTACAATTTCTACCAATAAATTTGCTTAAAGTTGCTTTATATAGCAAAATAAGCGCAAGTGCAATTAAGGTGAGTGGATAGGTGACAATATAATAAATTTTAAACATCTTGCCCCTTTAACAACTTATACTTTTTTAACATTGCAATAAGTTGACGTTCTATATCTACAGAACTTTTACCCACAATAGATTCGCGTGCTGTAAACACATAATTTTTTACAGCAAACTTATCTATATTTAACCTACAAGCCTCGCTTATTATGCGTTTTGTTCTACTACGAACAACGCTGTTTCCCACTTGTTTACTAACCGAAATACCAATTTGAGGATAAGGTTTGTAAGCACGCACATAATGCACAAAGAAATCTTGAGCATGTGCCACCTGACCTTTACGATAAACAAAATTAAATTCTTTACGTTTTTTTAAGCGATTTACTTTGTTTAACATAATATTCCTACGCTGTTAATTCTTTTTTACCTTTGTTTCTACGTCTTTTTAAAACCTTTCTACCAGATAGAGTTTTCATTCTTGCCCTGAAGCCGTGCACTCTGCTACGGTGTTTCTTTTTAGGTTGATAAGTTCTTTTCATTGTTGTCTCCTTTTAATTATTTGTTTTGTTGAGTTGGGATAGCCAAAACTGGCAAGGTGCAATTTTGCACAAGGAAATACTCAACCGCCGATATAACTATCTTTTTAATAATAACAAAAAAACAAAATCTTGTCAATAATTTATTTAACATTTTGTCTTTTACTTAATTTTATTGTTTTTTTCGTCAATTATTTTTTGTAATATTTATATTTTCTTCTGTTTTTTGAGGTTGTGTTTTAACCACCTTTGCATTTTCCATCAACCTGATTGTGTTACGCAAAACATCTAGTTCCTCTCTAATGGCTTTTATTAAACTTTTATGACTTGGACTTAGTTTTTTGTGGAACCTTAAATAATTTATAATCTGCTTAGTTTGATGATATAAATTTTTTTGTTTTTCTAATGGCAGATTTACACTGTCCATAATGTTGGCAAGCCTATCTGCAAGCTTTATTACCAATGCATAACTAGACATATTTGCCATTTTTCTTTCTAAATACTGAGCCTTACCCATATATCTACAATAATAAGAAGCTGTAGTTAATTCAAGCACCAAACTTGCAACAATTTCGCCAAATTCATCTTCAATTTCTTTATAAGAGGTGTAGGTGTCTTCAATGGTATCATGCAAAAGCGCAGCCGCCACCAACACGTCTATTTGCTTACTTTTTTTGTAAGTTCGCACAAGTTCTGCCACCTTTTTAGGATGTTCTATATACGGGGTTACTCCGTCTGCCCTAAACTGACCTTGGTGTTTTTTAGTAGCAAATTCTAAAACATTATTATAATCTAATTTCATTTTTTACTCCTTAATAAACCATATTATTTATCCGCATGCCAAAAACCTTTTTATAAAAACAAAAGGCATAATTGCCCTTTGCTTTTTAGTTATTTGTAGGTTTACCGTCCACCATTGTTTCGGTTGATACTACATTAAATATTTCTAATAACCTATCTTTTATTTGTTCTGCAGTATATCCGCTACCTTTTGTGTTAAATACAATGTTTGTAGATTTATCTGCAGTAACTATGTTTACATTATTATTTTTGCTAGTTACAATAACTTCTGGCAAAACAGTGTTGTCTATCACAACCGCTTTTTCTGCTGTTGGTTTTTTATCTGCAAGGTTAAATGCTAGTATTTTATCTTTACCTAAAATGAAGTTGCATCTAACACCAGAGCCATAAACACGATATGCTCCAACCCCCAAGAATGCGGCAGATAACGCTCCACCCATTGCTGAAGCTATGCTTTTACCCAAATTTTTTGCTGCGTCTTTTTTACTTGTTAAAATTCCACTAACAACCATTGCATCAGGGACATTGTTTGTAGCATGCTCTATAACTTTATTTTGAGCTTTTGCAGTGTTAGCGCTACCAATTAACAAGCAAACTGCTAATAGTGCAAATGTTCCAGCCGCAATAAATAGAACTATTGAAACTGTGTTGCCAGCCGTTAAATTGTATGTATTGCCATTTACAGTCATTTTAAAGCTGTTCATTGATGAGTAATAAGCAATTATTTCTCTATCAAGAGTAGGCACAGTTGAAAGGTCTAGTTCTTCACCCGGTGCAAGTTCCTCTGGGAAGTAATAAGAAATAGTATGCCCAGCATAACCACCATGAAAGTGAAAATCTTGTGTTCCATTCTCTACTTTGTATGTCAAGGTAAATGTATCGTTATCAATAACAATTGTTTCGTTAGAAGTATTTTTTATTCTACCACCCATATTGTATCTACCGCTACCTTCATAAGTTTCTGTAAAGGTTATGCGTGAGGTAACTGATATTGGCCAACTCTTTTGATAAGTTGCCATATAAATTCCGCCACCTAAAGCAAATGCAACCGCGATAACCGCCATAATTATAAAGCTAGTTAATTTTACTTTTGTTTTTTTCATTTTTTCTCATTTCCTTATTAATAAAATTTTTATCTATTATTTTAAGTTTAACGATGTTCCGTTATGTTTTAATCTGCTTGCCATAGATAATACAAAGTTTGTTCTATTGTAATATCTTCTGGTATAAAAGTATTCTCTATGGTTTGGCTTAGTGCAGACCTCTTTTCACACATAAGCATTTCATTGCTATTAAAGGTTGTATTAGAAGTCAATCTTTCTTCAAATGGGCTAAAACTAACCTTTAAACAATTTTTTAGTTTTTTACTTGCAGATTTAGCTATTATTTCAGCCTTTCCTTTTGCTTGATTAAATACCAGCGATAGAACCTCATTTTTTGCATCCTCTTCATTCCGCAAACCAAACCTTATTGTGTATTTAGGTGCATTTTTTATTTGAGTTATTTTTTCCATTAAGGTAGCCATTAATTTTACATCATAATCCAAAGTTAAATTACATACCTGACTATACACAAAACCAACAAACACATCTTTTTTTAATTTATAATCGTATTCATTTTTCTTGTATAGTCTAAAGTTAGTAGTTTTTAAATCTTCCTTATTTATTTTAAAAGTATTTAGTAATTTAACAAACTCTTCAACTGCTAAAGCCCCGTTTTTTAACGCCGTCTCGTAAGTTTTACTTAACACCTCAAAGTTAAAACTTAAGTTAACAATGTTTGGCTTATAGGCTTTTTCTGCTGTTGCTTGAACATAAATATCCATAAAAACTCCTTTATAAAATTTAAACAAAAAAGCGGAAGAAAGTTAACCTTTCTCTCCGCGTGCTTGCCTTATCATATCTTCAACTACAATGTCAAAAATTTCGCCTAAACTTGCGCAATATTCTAACACTTGCCAAGGCTCGTTGGTGTGAAAATGAATTTTTATAAGTTCAGGGTCCCCAACTGCAATTAAGCAATCTCCTTTAAAGTGTGTCATAAAATAGTCATGAATTGCATCTTCATCTAAACCCTTGCCTTCTATTAAAAGTTGAGTGTCGTATCTAAATTCAATAGGTTCCATATCTTCTCCTTAAAAAGAATTATAAAAAAAACTAAAAAATTTGTAAAGCATTTTTTAGTTCTTTACAAATAAAAATAATTTTCCAAAATATAACAACTAGCTATTAACATTCCAGTTGTCGTATGTAATTTTTAACAAACAAAACAATTGTTGTAGTTGTTGTTTAGACAACGCCGCAAAAAGCTGATTAACATTTAAATTATTACTGTGATGTAAATAATGACCACATTTTCTTAATAAACTTAAAACCTTTTCTTTATCACTCATAAGTTCAAAAGGTTTTTCTTCCCTTTGTTGATGATTGAGATGTGTGCTCTGCCCCTGCCTTCCTTACATATTTTCCTCTTTGCCTTGCACACCAAAATACGCTCTGCCACGCGGACATCTTAATTCTTGCTTAGAACAATGATTTGCATTGTGGACAAAACTCTTCTTTCATAAAACTTCCTAAAAACAGAAAAGCGCAAGCCCATTAAGTTGGACTTACGCTTTTGATGCTCACTTGTATTAAGTATAATGTTTTAAAAATTTTTAGTCAACAATTTTTATTTCAAAACAATTAAACTGATAAAATTGATATTTTAACAAAATAAAAAATCAATACTTTTGCCAATTTGTCCACCCCACAATTAATTGACAATTATTGTATAACTTGTTATACTATAAAACGAAATAGATAAATATTTATTTAAACCGAATAGATATATTTGTTAAGTTTCAAAAACTAGCAACCTCTAATTTTTTTGTTTAGGTTGCAAAATAATAAGGAGATATATACATGGAACAAAATGAAATGAGCGAATTTGACATTAAGGTAGCAAAAGTTAAAAAGTTAGAAGAAAGTGGGGAAAAGGCTTATAAAGCGAAATACAACAAAACTCACGAGATTCACAATCTAGACAGCGTTGAACTTGGCACACATGTTAGCGTGGCTGGACGTATGATTTTTAAACGCACATTTGGTAAGCTTATTTTTGCTAAAATTTATGCCATTGGCGACAATGCAGATTTTGACCTTACCCAACCTATTAGAACAAGCGTGCAAATAAGTTTGTCTTTAAACATTGTTGGTGAGGAACGCTTAAAATACTTTAAAGACTTCTGTGACGTTGGCGACTTTGTTGGTTGCGAAGGGGAATTAGTTCGCACACAAACTGGCGAACTAACTGTGCAAGTTAGCACCTTTGAACTTCTTTCTAAAGCATTACGTGGCTTACCAGAAAAGTTCCACGGTTTAACCGATACCGAACTAAGATATCGTCAACGTTATTTGGACATCGTCTCTAACGAAAAAAGCAGAAACGCTGTTTTGGTTCGTTTTAAAGTTACACAGTTTTTACGCGACTTCTATATTAAACATGGCTTCTTAGAAGTAGAAACCCCAATTTTACAAAACGCAGTTGGTGGTGCTTTAGCTAAACCTTTTAACACCCACCACAACGCACTAGATTTAGATATGAATTTACGTATCTCTCCAGAAACCTTCTTAAAAAGAACCATTGCTTGCGGATTTGACAAAGTGTTTGAAATTGCAAAAGACTTCCGTAACGAAGGCTTATGTGTAGACAAGTTACAAGAATTTACCATGTTACAAAGCTATGCTGCTTATTGGGATTTTGAAGATAGTATTAAGTTCTACACCGAATTATTTAGAGAGGTATGCTACTATGTGTTTGGCAAATACGAATTTGTATCTCAAGGAAGAACTGTTGTTTTACCAGAAGTTTTCCCAAGAATGGACTATGTTGGCACATTAAACGAAATTTTAGGCTTTAATGTTTTAGACATTACCGATGTGGACGAATTTAAAAATTTAATCCGTAAAAAGAACTTGCTAGAAGAGTTTGAGTTGACTGACCAATACACTGTTGGAGGTTTAATAGACTTATTATATAAACGTAAAATGCGCCCTAACATTATAGAACCAACCATTCTTTATAACTACCCTAATGTTGTGCCATTAGTTAGATATAACGATAATGATGACCGTTTAATTGAAATGTTCCAACTTGTTATTGACGGACAAGAAATGATTAAAGGTTACAGCGAGCTTGTAAACCCAATTCAACAAAAAGCCGGTTTTGAAGAACAAGCAAAAGCAAAACAACGCGGGGATGCAGAAGCTATGGATTATGATAGCGAATATGTGTTGGCTATGGAACATGGTTTCCCACCAATTTCTGGTATCGGTTTTGGTATAGACGTTTTCATATATCACCTATTAGACCTTGAAAACATCCGTGATACAATCTTATTCCCTATTACAAAACCAACTGAAAAAGCAGGCGATAATGAAAAAAATTAGTATTTTAGGTATGGGAAGGTGGGCAAGTTGTATTGCCTACATCCTAGATTGTAGCAAACATAAAATAACCATGTGGGAACGCGGAAGCGAAGGTGGAAGTGAACTATTCAAAACCCACAAAAATCAATACCTAACCTTGTCTGAAAAAACAACCTTTACTCACGATTTAAAACAAGCGGTGCAGTCTGCAGATGTTGTTGTAATTTCTATATTAAGTCAAAATTTACAAAATTTAACCGAACAACTAAAGCAGGTGGACGGTTATAACAAAAAGTGCTATTGCATAGCAATGAAAGGAATAGAAGCAACAACTGGCAGACGTTTAAGCGAAGTATTAATAGACGCAGGTATACCAAGAGATAATATTGCCGTTTGGGCTGGCCCTGGTCATGTTCAAGCACTTGCAAATGGCGGTGTTACAAACATGTTAATTAGTGCTTATAACACTAATTTTGCAAAAGATTTAGCAACTTCGTTTTCCTCTAAAAATGTTGCAATTACAGTATCTTACGATATTCTTGGCACAGAACTTTGTGCGGCTTGTAAAAATGTTTATGGTATTGCTGCTGGTGTATTACATGCAAACGCTAAATATAATCATTGTATAGGTTCACTTATGGTAGCCTCGGTTAAAGAGTTGGCTACTTTAATAGACGCATTGGGTGGAAACCCACAATCTGCAAATGGACTTGCCTTGCTTGGAGATTATCAGGCAACAATGTTTGATGAATATAGCAAAAACTTAACCTTTGGAAAACTTATTATAGAACATAAAACTTTAGACGAACAAACTTTAAATAAGTTTATAAAAGTATGTTCGGTAGAAGGAATAAAAACATCCGAAGCAATTTTAAAATTAAGAGATGCTTACAACCTAAAAGTAAGCGATGCACAAAAGCTAGAATTACATATTATAAGCACAGTGCATAAAATAGTTACAGGCAAGATAGCTTTAGAAAAAGCTGGCGACTCCTTATTTGAACAAATTTGCAAAGTTTTAGAAAAATAAAAAAGCGCACAAATCTATGCGCTTTTTTATTTTAAATTTATCATGATATTAAATTATATAACCATATTTCAATAACTACCTATAAGTTTAGGAATACCCACTTCTTATTTAAAGTTGATTATTTAAAAACCACACTATCTTTTTATAATAATTTTTTCGCCACCTTCCATAACTGGAGGAAGATTGTTGTTTAATTTTGATAATTCGTCTGGTGTTACTTTTGTGCGCTTGCACAAATCCCACATGGTTTCGTTTGGTTTTGCTATAAAAATTTGATAATCATATCCACCAAAATCTATAGGTTTACCCAAGGTAAAATTGTTTAACAATTCTCTACTTGAAAGCTCTCTATAACAAACGCATATCTTTACATTATAATCTAACTCTATAATTGTTCCACGTTTAGATTTTGCTCTACAGTCTGTTAATGAAATATCTGCTCTAACATAGTCTAAATTTTCCAACTTAATTTTAGTATTAATAATAAATGGCAACTCTGTTTGCTTTTGTTTATATTCTCTGTTTTCGTCAATATATACCACTCGTGAAGAGATTATACCTTCTATTGTTAAGTTCCCGTCCTTTATGTATGTGTTAGTTATTTCTGGACAAACGTTTAAGTTGGCAACTATTTTATCTATAGCAGTTTCGTCTTCTTCAATTTCAACATCTCCAGACACATTTTCATCCAACCTTGTGCAAATAGCGTTTTGACAGTAATCTCTTTTTGTTTTGTTTAATTCTACTTCATTTTCCACAGAATACATGTCGTCAACAACATCAACTGTCACAGTTTTTAAACTTACGCCTTTCATAACGATGTTATGGGCCACAGTGATAGTAACTCCGTCTGCATCTGTTTCTGTTGTTATGTTTTCTTTAGATTTATCTATATTAAACAATATATCTAAAACATCTTCTTCATCCACATTTGCTTCAACCGCTGTTTTTAAAGCAAAAGTATCTGTTAACTCTTTTATTTCACTTTCATCGCCCGCAGTTTCATAAATTAATGTGCTAAAAAGTTTACCTTCTACCACAACTTTTCCCTGTTCTGCTTCCACACTTGTAGGAGAAAAAGAAGAATTATACATTAGGATTTTAGCAACCGGCTCTTTTGTTTCAAAATTTACAGAATAATCAAAAGCGGTATCAACCACGCTATCAATAGCGCATGTGTTTATTTCACTTTTCTTAACTATTAGATTTTCAAAATTGCCTGTGCCCGATGCAAGAGCAACATTCATACTCATAATTGGATTTATGCTAATTTCGCAGGATATTTTTAAACTGCCATCTCTACCCAAAATTGTGTTTGCTATGTTATAGTTATAAGCATTTATTATTGCATCGGTTGTTATACTTGTATCTGTTAAAGTTTCAGTCCATGTTTGATTATCTGTTAAAGTGTTTGTTATATTATCTGTATCTATATATAAAACTTTAACACCCAATCTGCCAGAAACAACAGCCTTTCCGCTGCCCGCTTCAACCTTAATATCGTATAAATAACTTTCGGTATCTAAAACAGTTTTAATATTAGCATTAGCATCCACATTTAATGCAACAACAGATGTCCAGCTTAGTTTATTTAAATTTTTTGTTAAACTTGTCTTCGTGGTTATATTTTCTTCCATAAATCCTCCGTCTTAAATAATGTATAAGCCAAAGTGTAGATTTATTCTTATTTTATTTTTTTATTTTAAATTTTTGTTTAAAATTAACATATTATGCACACAACTAACACTACTATATGTTGTATTTATATAAAAACAGCCTACAAATAACAATAATTTTGTTAAAAATTTTTACAAATAATTGTTAAATTTAGTAGACAAATATCATGTTAAAAATTATAATATACTAGGCAATAAAAAGCCAAAAGTTATATTATTGTTTATACAAAGCAATTACTTAATAAGAAGGAGATATTATGGCAAAATCAAAACCAGTATGGATTATCTGTCCTAGATGCGAATTAAACTATATTAAAAAATCCGCAGGCTATTGCGATGTGTGCAAAAAAGAACTAAAATTAATCGCACCAAGCGAAGATGATATTGATGACCTTGAACTATGCCCAATTTGCAAATTAAACTTTGTTCAGAGCGACCAAGAAATATGCGACAGTTGCAGACAAGAAATGGGTATGAATGTAGATCAAGATGAACTAGATAAAGAAATTTCAGATTGGCACAAATATATTGACGATGATGATAAGGAAGACGAAGACGATGACGAGTTGGATGATTTTTCAACAACCGATGAAGACACCACCGGGACTATAGACGACTTTGACTTTGTTGACAATATAGATAAAGATTTGGACGACGAAGATGACGACGAAGACTTTGACCCAGGTGAAGAATTTGATGAAATTGATGAAGACGACGAAGATGATGACGATGACTTTGACGATGATTTTGATGATGACGATGACGACTAGAATTTAATAAAAAACACCCTAAATTGGGTGTTTTTTTATTATTACTTTTGTTGTTTTGCCCCACAGTTGCTACATTTCTTTTTGCCATTTTCCAGCTCTGCGCCACAATACTGGCAATAGGTTGGTTTTGGGGTGTTTTCTACTTCTTTGTTGTTTGTAGAATTGTCAGAAGTATTGCTAGAAGTTCCTACATCGTTAGGATGTTCTTGAACCCTAACTTTATTAAAAAATGCAGTAAGAACAGCAATAATCACAATTCCACCAGTTACAGAGATACATACAATTAAAGCAATGTTTGCACCTTTCTTTTGACTTAAAAAAGTTTGATATTCGCCATCTCTTTCAATAGGCATATCTCCGTAATCCATAGGCACACTATCAGTATCTCTAGTTAAAGGTAATCCGTCAACCGCAAGCAAAATTTTATCTCCAGCTCTAATATCTTTTATATCTTCAAAATCGTATACACTAAAAGTATAACCCTCAACTCTATAACCATCTTCGGTGGTAAAATAATATGTAATATACCACTTTTTATAGGTTTCTTTATAATACTTAGTAATTACCGTTCCTTCTATTTGATAGTCTTCGTGCAGTTTAGCATAATCAACCATATCTTGATAATAAATATAGTCTTGCTGAATAGTTCTAATAGTGCTATTAGCACCAGATTTTAATACTGCAGAAGTAAAAATTCCAAAAATTGCAAAAAACAGCAACACAACTAAAAAACTGATAAAACGGCTAGCACCCATGCGCACAACGTATCTTGTTCTGCCAAAGTGCATAATCATAGGGCCTCTTGGACGATATCCTCCTCCACCACTGCCTCCAAAGTGAGAGCCTCCACCTCCGTGTGAACCTCCGCCATGGCTGCCGCCACCTCCTCCATGTGAACCTGATGGCATAAAATCCTCCTTTCTTATATATATTTTTTATTTTAAAACAAAGTTAGCATAAGCATTAAGCAACACTTTAAAATCGTCTACCTTGTCTTTACTAAAATTAATTATAAACTTTATTTCTGTTTTTGTCAAATCTTTTGTTTCGTCTACAATTAAGCCAACACTTTCTTTATCTATAATTAAGCGCCTGTTTAAATTATTTTCATCTACTATAACATTCTCGCCCTCTTTAAAATCAAATTGCCAACATGCCATTTCTGTAAAAGTTGTTGAAAAATTATATTCCCCTACTTGCACACTAACATCAAATGCAACGTGTAGTTTTATATTATCTTCGGGGTAGTCTGCACATCTAAAATTTGTAATTTTAAAACACCCCTCTGGACTATCAATAGAAACAACATCATCAAGCATTATTCATATCTCCTTTTTTAGAAATTATTTTGCTAATTTACCTTTTTTTATTTTTGAAGGTTTTTTACTATGTAACATCTTACTTATTAATAAGCTTGCAATAATTACACATGCCAAGGCAAAAACAACTCCTAGCAAAACATTTAACCAAAGCGGACTATTCATACCTAAAAGACCAACCTTTTGTGCCGAGAACATTTTTTCTTTAATAATTAGCACAATATCCGAATTAAGCCCAAATCCTTTTAAGATATTATTTAGCACAATATTTTTTAACCAAACCGTTAAATGTGTAAAAGGCAACAAAGAACCCACAATCTTAGTTCCTTTACCCATCATGGAAAAAGGCATGTAAATGCCACATAAGAAACCAAGCAATGTCCCTAGCACACCGTTTATTACACTAATAGCATTAGAAGATTTTACAATTGTCGTAAACATTAACATAATAGAACAACTTATAAATGTAGTTATAGCAAGCACCCCAATAACCGCCATAACTGCACCAAAGCCTATCCAAACCCCTGTTGTTACCCCAATTATTATAACAGACGCAATCCACATTAATAGGTTTAAGCCAAAACTTACAACCACAGAAGAAATTAAATAAGAGGCTAAAAATTTAATAGGTTTTATGTTTGTTAACAGAAATGCATCTGTTTTTCTATTTTCAAAATCGTTTGCTAGAAAGCTAAACATGCCTGTAGAAAGAGATACCGAGTTTACAACTAAAACTCCAACAATCATTTGCGCATAAATTGCACTATTAAGTTGTTTGCCAGAAAGCATTAATCCCTCTATCTCTCCAAACCCCTGTGCGTAAGATTTTGCTATAAACAAAAAGTATAATGCTATTAAAATAATACTAGAAAAAAAAGATAAAAATACTGTAGCTCTGCTTCTAAAAAACAACAAACAATTTCTTTTACTTAATGCCACTACCTTGTTCATTAGTTTTTCCCTCCTAAAATATTTTCTCCAACCGCATTGAGGAACACGTCATCCATACTTCCTTTAATTAGTTCAAAAAATTTAATCTCTTTTTTTAGTTGATTAATAAGAGATATCTCTTTTTCCGTATCTTTTACCTTAATCTCATAATAGTCTGCCGTTTTTACCCAAACAATGCCAGCCTTATTTAAAACTTCCTCAAAGCTTTTTTCATCTTTTGGCACAATCTTCAATCTATCTGTGGAATATTTTTCTTTTAGCTCTGCGGGAGTGCCTTCTGCTATTTTACATCCATTATGTATAATAACAACCCTATCAGCATCAGCAGTTTCTTCCATGTAGTGTGTTGTTAAAAAAACTGTCATACCAGTTTTATTTCTAACTTTATTTATAACATTCCATACATCTATTCTTGTTTTTGGATCTAAGCCTGTTGTCGGCTCATCTAAAAACAAAATTTTTGGTGAATTAAATAAAGCGCGGGCAATTTCAATCCTTCGTTTTTGGCCACCAGATAAAGTTTTAAATCTTTTTTTCTCAAAACTTTTAAAATCTAACAAGTTCGCAATTTCTTCGTATCTCTCATTTACATTTTTTTTAGAATATAATTTCCCATATAATTTTAAATTTTCTTCAACTGTAAGGACATTGTCTAAAATATTGTTTTGGAATACAACACCTATATTTTCTTTAAATTGCTCAAAGTTATCTTTTTCTGCGTAAACTATGGTTCCATTGTCTTTAAGCAGTGTTCCTATTAACATGTTTATAGTTGTGCTTTTCCCTGCGCCATTTTGCCCTAAAAAAGCAAACAGTTCACCCGCTTTAACTTCAAAACTTAAATTGTTTACAGCTTTTAATTCTGCAAAATTTTTACATAAACCTTTTACTTCAATTATATTATTCATAATGTCCTTTTAATTAATACTCTTATATATCATTAATATAAGATATTATAACTCTTCTCCCCATTTAAGATTGTCTAATAAAATTATTACTTTACTTTATTATTTTTTTACCAACAAATCTTTGCATGTTAATATAATAATTTCTTTGTTTTTCTCTTTATTTTCTATATCTTCTATCATAAGCATAGGCTTTGCTCCTGTATATGGAATGGACTCTAAAAGACAACACTCTTTGTTATGTTTTGTTTGTTTAATAAGTAATCTATTATCATAAATTCCACCAAACAAACAACCTTTATAATACAATAAATATTCTCCCATCATAGACCTACTTGTAACATCTTCAAGTAAGGTCAATTGCTCTAAAACATAATCTCTAAAATCTTTTGTTGTTGCCATAAAAATATTATAGCATAAATCTATATATTTTGTTTTAATTTTTTTTGTTTTATAAAAAAATAAAAGCCCTACTAATTTAAGGCTTTTAGTTGGTGCGTCCAGAGAGATTCGAACTCCCGACCTTTGGTTCCGTAGACCAACGCTCTATCCAGCTGAGCTATGAACGCATAAACGCATATATGTATTTTGGTTTAGTCTTTATAAAAAGCAATTTTTTATATCAAATTTCTTCAGTTTTTATTTAAACTTTAAAATAAGCATTATTATTATATCATAAAAAAAATAAATTGTAAACCCATTTTTTAAAGTTTACAATTATTTTATAATATTTAATCTATTTCCCTTCATCTGCTGTATTATTTTTTGTTTTATTCTTTTTTATAAAATGTTTTATAATCTCTATTATTATAAACACCAAAAGCAAACCTAAGAAAATCCATATCAACCAATTATTAAGCCATGGGAAGAATTGTAATATCAATGCTATAAGCAGTCCAGCAATTACATTTCCAGTTATTACTGTTGTGCATGTTGTTAAATAATCTAAACCTAAAAACACTGCAACACAAGTTCCTGTCCACACGCCTGTAAGCGGCAGAGGGATTGCAACAAAAACAAAAACTGCTAAAACTTTTTTCCAATATGCTCGGGAAAACTTTTTAAATTTTTCTTCTGCGCCACCAATTCCTTCAGCTTTATTTTTTATGCGCTGTTCTATTGATGTTGCCAACTTTCCAAACAGTTTTGTTTTCTTTAACCAATTAATAATAGGTATAAATATTAAGGCGATGATAGGAACCACCAAGGAACTTCCCAGCAAACTCCATCCAAAAGCTGTCCAATTATTTAAAGCTACACTTCCCCATAATTCATGAACACCTATAGGTATTGCTCCTCTTAATTCAAAAATTGGAACCATAGAAATTAAAACAGTTGCTAACACCACATTGTTCCCAAAAATATTTACAAGTATTCCACTAATCCAATCAGTCATCATTTTCCTTTTATTCGTCTTTAATTAATATACTAAAAGCATATTATTTTGTCAACTTCTTGCGTCTGCTTTATTTTTATAAAATTTAATTATATATATTATTAATTTACTAATTTGTCTATAAAATTATTGCAAAAATTTTAAAAAAGTTCTATTATAATATTAATTAGGAGTTTTTATGGCTAAAATAATTTCCGTAACTAATCAAAAAGGCGGCGTTGGCAAAACAACCACCTGTGTAAATTTAGCAGCTTATCTTGCCAATGCAGGTAAAAAGGTTTTAATGATAGACATGGACCCTCAAGGCAATGCTTGCCAGAGCGTTGGTGTAGAAGTAGAAAAAAACAAAAATACAATTTACGAAGTTTTGATTGGCGAAACTGATATAAAGTCTGTAACCTATAAATCTGTTCAAAAAGGTCTAGACGTTGTTCCTTCAACTGTAGATTTGGCTGGTGCAGAGATTGACTTAGTATATGTTGATGATAGGGAGCGCGTTCTAAAAGAGGCATTGCAAAATGTGCGCCCTGACTATGATTTCATCTTTATAGATTGCCCACCTTCATTAGGATTATTAACCGTTAACGCCTTAACTGCTAGTGATTCTATTCTAATTCCTATTCAATGCGAATATTTTGCTTTGGTTGGCTTAGGTCAATTAATGAATACTGTTAGATTAATAAAGATGAATCCTAACCTTAACCCAAATATTGAAATAGAGGGTGTCTTGCTTACAATGAAAGAAAACAGAAGCAATCTTGTTTCTCAAGTGTCTAGCGAAATTAGAAAGTATTTTGAAACAAAAGTCTTTAATGTAACAATTCCAAGAAATATTCGTTTAGCTGAAAGTCCAAGCCATGGTTTACCAATAGTCATGTATGACCCAAAAAGTAAAGGGGCTTTAGCTTACAAAGAATTATGTGAAGAATTTTTAAAGAATCAACAGCCACAAGCTTAAACTCGGTATACTGCCGAGTTTTTTCTTACTTATTACCCACAGTAGATTATTATTAAATTAATATTATTGCTCTTTCTCTTGTATAGAATTGTTATCACTTCTAATCTTTCATTTGTGTAATTTTATTGTCGTCTAGATATAGTATTGTTCCACATGGAACAATACTATTTTATTTAATCACCTACAGTTAATCAAGACTTTAACCTTTCATTTACTTATTCAACATCTGTTTTAACAGCTTGAAATCAAACAAGAATCAAAGTTCAGCTTTCAAATTTTTATATCCCTTTATTATTTTGTTATTATATCATTACACTTAGAGCAATCATTCTACATTTAGTATTGTTCCACGTGGAACACCACTAAAAGAAATTTTGTTTCTTAAAAATCATTATATATTGTAGAAAAAATTAAAGATTTATAGTATATCGCTTTATTTTGTTTGACATATGCAAGCCAATAAGTTAAAATAATAATGTAACAAAAGGAGAAATTATGAAACCAGGATTAGGCAGAGGTTTAGATAGCATTTTAAGGGCTTACGATGAAGAAAGCCAATCAGGAGCAAAAGCAAGTTCCGAAACAAGCAAGTTTGCAATGAGACAAGGAGATGTTCAAAAGATATCCATATCTAAAGTTTATGCAAACCCAAACCAACCACGTAAAATATTTGATAAAGAAAGTTTAAATGAATTAGCTGAAAGCATTCGCATTCACGGCTTAATTCAACCAATCATCGTTAATCAAATGGATGACGGCTATATGATTATAGCTGGTGAAAGAAGATATCGTGCAAGCAAGATATGCGGCTTAACAGAGATTGATGCAATAGTAAAAAACTACACATCAAAACAAATAGCTGAAATCACCATTATTGAAAACCTCCAACGTGAAGATCTTAATCCAGTAGAATTAGCAAAGGGTATAAAACGTTTAATGGACGAACATGGCTTAACACAAGAAAAAGTTGCAGAACGTTTAGGCATGTCTAGACCTGCAGTTGCCAACACAATTAGGCTTCTAGCTTTATATCCTGAAGTATTAGAACTAATAGAAAAAGGTAAAGTATCATTTGGCCATGCAAAAATATTAGTAGCAGTTTCAGATTATGCGACACAACTACTGCTAGCAAAAAAGGTTGCTAAGGACAAACTAACAGTCAGAGATCTAGAAAGAGAAGTTAATGCTTTACTAGGAAACAAAAAACGTAAAAAGGTTGCAAAATTACCAAGCGGTGAATTACAAGAGTTCGTTAGTGAACTTCAACGTAAATTAGGAACAAAAGTCTCTCTAATTGGTAACGATGCTAAAGGGCGTATTTATATAGACTATTATTCTCAAGACGATTTAGACAGAATCTACGACATAGTTCTAAGAAGATAAAATAAAAAAAGCGGCAGTTGCCGTTTTTTTTTACAATAAGCTGATATTGACCACTAAAACAATTTTTCTTCAACAACAGTTACGTTTTTCAACTGTTGCTTAAAGGCTTTTTCCACATCCTTAACAATAACGTCCAAACTTTTGCTTGAAACAAAAGCAGCAGCCCCTTGATGACCACCTCCTCCAAACTTTTTAGCTATTAAAGAAACATCGTAACCTTTCTTTGCTCTAAAACTAACATACCAATTATTTCCTTTAGGAGAAATAAAGCAGATAAGCTTTGAAGTATATATAGAATTAAGCTGATTGGCTATGCCAAATTCATCTTCTTCTTTTGCCTTTAATTCGTCAAGTTGTTCTTTCTTTATGTATGTAATTAAAAAACCCTCTTTATATTCTTTGGTATTAGAAATTGCTTTGGCATAAAGCTGTTGATTTAACAGTGTATTATGCTTTAAAAAGTTTGTATAGACATCTTCCACTTTAACCACATCCGCACAAGCGCTAGCGATTTTGTAAGTGTTAGAATTTATAGCGCCTACAGAAAAGCCATCAGTATCGGTTAATAAGGCAGCATATATTTTACCTAGCTGAACAGCAGAAAATTTATAACCATAATATGACAACAATTCATAAACAATTTCGCAGCTAGAACTAACTACATCAAAGTAAGAAATACAATCTTTAAAAATATTTGTTGCATGATGATCAATATTAATCTTAACTGCCGCATTCTGATAAAGCGAAGCATACCTCCCCACCCTATCCAAATTAGGACAATCCATAATTATAGCAGCATCATAATTTTGTTTAGGCTGAGGATTAATTGTTTTATCTTCTATAATTTCTAAGCAGTTATCAGGAATATTTCCTTCAGCAAAAATGTCAACACAAGAGATTTTGAATTTTTCAATTAAAAAATCCTGCATAATAACCATACTGCTTAAAGCATCAGCATCTGGATCTATATGTGCTATTAAACACACCGAATTCACATTCTTTATTTTTTTCAATTTTTTAAAACTATCCATAAAATAATTATATCATAATTTTTGTTTTAAAGTTACCATTTTTTTAATCTAATTAAACTTATTTTTGTTTTTTACACGCTTGCTATTACATGCTTAAAAAGACACTTTGTCCACACGCTGTGGACAAAATTGTGGAAAACTTGTGGATTGAATGTGGAAAACGACAAAATAAACACTGTTTATACAAACAAATTTTACAGAATGTGTAATAAAATAAATTTACGTTCTATTAAAAAGCTTTAAATTATAAAATAAAACTAAGGGCAAACTGTGATTTTTTCTTTAAACAAAAAAGTAATTATTTGTGTTTTAATAAGTATTTTTATTATTAGCGCCTGCTGCGCTACATGTTTTTCTGTAAAGCTGGCAAAATCTCCAAATTTTTCCTATACTATTGTTATTGATGCTGGACATGGAGGCAGAGACGGCGGAAGCGTAGGAAAAAACGGAACTATAGAAAAAGTAATAAACCTAAAATACGCCAAAGCTTTAGAAAAAAAGCTAACAGAATTAGGCTACAACGTTATTATGACAAGAACTAACGACAACGGCCTTTATGACGAAAATGCAAAAAACAAGAAATTAAGCGATATGAATGCGCGACTTAAAATTATAGAAAAAGCAAATCCTGCGCTTGTTATAAGCTTGCATATGAATAGTTTTCCAAATCAATCAGCGCATGGCGCAAGCACCTATTATAGAGAAGGTGACAGTGCAAGCGAAACCTGCGCCAACTTAATACAGCGTGCGCTAAACAATTACTGCGATGCACCAAGCATAAAAGGTAAACCAGCAGACTACTATATGGTAAAGTGCAGTTATTACACTTCTGTTTTGGTAGAGTGCGGTTTTATATCAAATCCAGAAGAAGAAGCATTGCTAAACAGTGATGCCTATCAAGAAAAAATAATATATGCAATATATTCAGGTATTCAATTATATTTTGGACAATTTGCAAGCTCAATATAAATGATTTATAAAATATTTTTCTTTATATTAATATAAAAAAGTTTTAAACTTCAACAGTAAAACCATTTCTACTCCAAAGCCAAAAAGGCGTATGAATATCTATTGGTTGAATATCTGTATCTTTTAAAATATCCGCCCACCTTTGCGCCACAACTTCTCTTATGTTAGATTTTAACATTTCATCTTTATTTATTACCCCTAATTTTAAACTTGCTTGAATTACATGTGTGTCTGGCGCCACAGTTATCGCATGACTGTTTTTTAATTTTGTATTACTATATTGTGTAATAACGTAAAGCCAATAATTTAAAATTTTTGTGCCAGATAAATATGGAAAATCTTTTTTATTTTTTAATATGTGTTCCTTAATTTTTATAATATCATTGTTACATTCATTAAACAAAATCCTAACATCACTTTTGTAATTACTATAAAATGTTTGGCATAATTTTTGCCAAATTAAAGGTTGTTTGTTTTGTTGTAGTGCAAGTTTGTATTTAGTAAGTTTTTGCTGTAGCTCTTTAATAGACATGTTAACAACTTCTTCTGGAGCAAAAATATCCCTACATTCTTTATCTTCCCAAGTAAGAAGGGCAGACTCCCACAAATTATACGAGTTTCGTTGATAATTTAATGCCATAGGCAAAGTAAAATAGATTAGATTTTCGCGTGAATTTTTATCAAAGCCAGGGTTGCTATCTTCTGGCATTTTATCTCCACCCAATTTACCTTGTTTATGCAAGTCTATAAGTTTAGAAACCTTTATTAATAATTCCTCTTTCATATTAGCATTATATCACAAGCTACAACTTATGTAAAATCAAAAAATAGGCAAAATTATGCACTCATTAAAAACAGTTCATATAAACTTTTCCATTTTCAAAATTTATACCGCTTTTTGAAAGGGCGTCATACAAATGTTCGTTTTCTTTTATATAAACTTTTTCGTATCCTAATTTTTCTATTATTTCGTGACATTGTTTAAAATCATTTCTTCGTCTTTCAACAAACTCTTCACTAGTTCCTCTTTGTTTAAAACTTTTTGCCAAATTTTCAAAAAAATTTTTATCTTGGATGGCAAAAACAACTATCACATTTTTTAACTTATCTACATAATCAAATATTCTATTAATGACACTGCAAATGGAATTAAAACAATTTCTCTTTTTGCCAACTCTTCATCAAGTGCATGAAAAAATTTTAACAGCCATTCTGGATTTAATTTACGAATATCAGTTCTTCCATTTATCTTTTCTAATGGTAATTTCTTATATCTTCCGTAATTAAACGATAATGTTGAAATTCAAAATCACTTACTCCTAAAAAATGTCAGCAAGATATGTTTTGCCTGAACCCAGATACTCTAAAACTAAAATTTTTCCTTGTTTCATAACTATCCTAAAAAATTTTTTATATAATTTTTTGGTGCTCCCGTCAGGATTTGAACCCGAACTAATGGTTCCGAAGACCATTGTGCTATCCATTACACCACGAAAGCTTATTAGAGAAACAAATCTCTTTATAATATTATAGCACATTTTTTTATCAATCTAACCATATATAACAAAAAACACCAGATAAAATTCTAGTGTTTTTTATTTGATTTTTCTTTATTATTAATTCTTAAAAATCCTACAATCAGCAAAACTAAACCAATAAACAGAAAACTTAAAAATACAATAAAATTACAATTTCCATTTACGCAAGTTTTCCAGTTTGAAAAATCTATATTATAGCTATCGTTAGGGATCCTTAGCACTTTTGAAACAACTAAGTTTGTTAAGTAAAAAAATGTTGTTAATGTAAACACTATCTCACTGGCTTTTAGCAATTTATTTTGTTTTGTTAAACCCAACAATGCGCAAATAATTAGCGCAGCAAAACAATATAAACAAATTAATATAGCATTTAATAATCTATAGTTATAATAAACTCTTATTACACACATCATCAAAATTGTAATAAGTCCCGCCAAAACAATAGATATTAAAAATTTCAGTTTTTTAATTATTGTAGACGTGTTATACTTTTCAATGCAAATAGGAATAAACACTAATACATAACCAATCAAAATGCCTAATATCGCAGTTATATATGCCAGTATATTTCCATATAGCATTCCGCACACCAAAAGCAATAAGGCAAGTGCACTAAAACTTGTTGTTAAAAATATTAACAGTTTGTATTTGTTAAAGAAGATAGAAAAAGTTGGAACAAAAGCATATGCACAAATTAGCGATGCTAACACAGTCCAAAACCAAGACAGAGTATGATTAACCGCCAAGTTACAAATAAAACAGGTTATTAAGGCTATAGCATAACATATTGTAGGAATTAGAAACCAAGCACTTTTAATTGTTCTAAAGTTTTTTGCTTCCGCCTTTTCTTTTCTATACGCATGGTCTGTAGACGCTGTTATTAACTCGTGCTCACTTATCTCTAAAGTTTTACACAAATTTGCCACCATTGTTATATCTGGATAAGACAAGCCTCTTTCCCATTTAGACACTGCCGATTCAGTTACAAACAGGATATCTGCCAGTTCTTTTTGAGACAAACTTTTTTCTGTTCGTTTACTTTTTATAAACAAGCCAAAATCTTTTTTATTGTTCATTTCAACCTCCAAAACAAGTATATATAACCTCATGTAATATGTCAATGGACTGTTGCGCCACCTTGTAAAGTTTAAAAATTCTACTAATTTTAGAACTTTTCTTTTACAATTTAGCCCGTTTTAAATTATTACTATATTTAATTATAACACAAATTGACAAAATTTTTAGGTTTTGCTAAACTAGTTTTTAATGAAAAATAACAAAACAGATTCAATAAGAACAACTAAAAATAAAAAAAGAGCATAACCGAATATCTGTCAAAATATAAGTTTGCTATCTTTTGCTATGTCCTATGTGTGATAAGTGCTGGAGCCTGCACATTTTTATATACAATATCCATAGCTTATTCTATAGAATGTATAACCACCACAAGATACAAAACCGCAGTTTATTGCCTTATTGCAGTAATGGCCTTTGCAGTTTTAGAACGTATTATTACTTTCTTTTCTAATTACTTTTACCATAAATATTCAAACAAGATTATGGAAGAATTAAACTTAGATTTAGCCAAACAAGCTTTTAAATTAAACTCTGAAACTTACAACAATCATAATACTGGAGAGTTTGTTCAAAGAATTGTTACCGACCCTGAAAAAATTGTAAACAGCCTTGCCTCAATAATTGACTATTTAGCAGACGTGATTGTTGCTGCGGTAATGGTAATTTACCTTATGACATTAAATGTTTGGATTGCGTTAGTTTTGCTTGTGGCAATTGTTATTGGTAGCATTATAGAAATTAATAGAACTAAAGTGTTTGGAAAAAACAGCTACAAACAAAGAAAGACTTTAGATGAAATAAATTCACTTACAACCGAAATTGTTAGAAGTGAGAAAGATGTTAAGTCCCTTGGCCTAGAAAGCAGATTAACAACAGTATCTAACAAAAATTATAATAGATACCGAAAAATAAGATATAAAACAAACATTGTTGATGTTGGCTTTTGGACTGTTAGAGATATTATAATAAAGATATTTTCTATAGCGATGTTAATACTAGGCGTCTACCTAATTAATGGTGCATTAATAACTTTAGCCACCTTTATGATTGTTTATACGAACAACGATTCACTTATAAACCTTGTAAGGAATATTGGCAGAATAAGCACTAATTTAGTAGAAGTAAAAGTATCTAGCAAACGCATGTTCTCATTGTTTGATGAAAATGAATTTTCAACCGAATGGTTTGGCGATGTAAATCTAAACAACATTCGCGGTGAAATAGAATTTAAAAAAGTTCGTTTTTCTTTTAAAGAATATAAACTTGAACCAATTAAAAGCACAAATAAAAATAAAACAAAAAATCCAAACTTAGAAAAAGTTTTAGTTAACAAAAATACTGTTTTAGATAATTTATCGTTCAAAATAAAACCCAATACAACAGTTGCTTTTGTTGGTAAATCTGGTAGCGGGAAATCTACAATATTGAATTTGATGAGCAAAATGTATGAAGTAGATTCGGGCGAAGTGTTAATTGATGGTATTAATATTAATTCTTTAAACAAGCATACTTTACGTAATTCAATTTCCTTGGTCAATCAATTTCCTTACATATTTGATATGACAATAAAAGAAAACCTATTGCTAGCAAAAGAAGACGCTACTGACGATGAAATTAAACTAGCTATCAAAAAGGCTTCTTTAGATGAGTTCGTTTCAAGTTTACCAGAAGGACTTAATACAAAAGTTGGTGAAAGTGGTATTAAACTAAGTGGCGGACAAAAACAAAGACTAGCAATAGCTCGCGCATTGCTTAGAAATTCTAGTATATTAGTTTTTGACGAAAGCACAAGCTCTTTAGACAATTTTGCTCAGGATGAAGTGAAAAAGAGCATAGATTCATTAAAAGGGGAAAGCACAATAGTTATTGTTGCTCATCGTTTAAGCACAATTAAAAACGTAGACCATATTTTCTTTTTAGATGATGGCAAAATTTGCGACGAGGGTAGTTTTGACAAATTGTTTAAAACCAATAAAGAATTTAAAGAAATGTTTTTAACAGAAAACATAAAAAAATAATAGGAGTAACATCCTATTATTTTTTATTTATACTATCTGAAAATACTAAAATAAATTTTAATTTATTTCCAGCGCCAGTTTTCAATTTCTGGCAAATCTACACCATATTCTTCAATAAATTCTTTATGATGCTCTAATTTTAATTTGATTATTTTGCCTATTTTCTTTTTATCATTTTCTGGTATGTTTATATATTTTAAAACCTTTTCAAGCAAATGAAAGCGGTCCGCTTTATTTTTTACACGCATATCAAAAGAGGTTGTAATTGTTCCTTCCTCTAAATAACCAGAAACGTGTAATTCTTGATTTTTGCGTTTATAAGCAAGCATATGAATTAGCTGTGGATATCCGTGGAAATTAAATATTATAGGTTTATCTGTTGTAAATAATTTATCATATTCTTTGTCTGATAATCCATGTGGGTGAGCATAATCTGGCACCATCTTCATTAAGTCTACAACATTTACAAAGCGAACATTTAAATTTGGTATATATTGTTTTATAAGTGTTACGGTAGCCAAACTCTCTATTGTTGCAGTATCTCCGCAAGATGCAATTACTATATCTGGGTTAGTTGTATCTCCAACGCCTGCCCATTTCCATTCGCTTATACCTTTAGCACAATGCTTTTTTGCATCTGCCATATTTAACCATTGATAAGAAGGGTGTTTAGAAGCAACAATTACATTTACATAGTTTTTACTTTTTGCGCAATGGTCATAGCAAGATAGTAGGCAGTTTGCATCTGCTGGAAGATATATTCTAACAACATCAGCATTCTTGTTTACAATATGGTCTAAAAAGCCTGGGTCTTGGTGGGTAAAACCATTATGGTCTTGTTGCCAAACATTACTTGTTAATATTAGGTTAAGCGATGATATTGGTTGTCTCCAATTAATCTCGTTACAAACTTTTAGCCATTTCGCGTGCTGTGCAACCATGCTATCTACAACACGAATAAAAGCCTCGTAACTGTTAAACATTCCATGCCTACCAGTTAAAAGATAACCCTCCAACAATCCTTCACACAAATGCTCTGAAAGATAAGAATCCATAATTCTGCCGTCTATAGATAACTTATCATCATAAGGTAAAGTTTTTGCATTAAAGGCTCTGTTTTCTACTTCAAAAGCCTTGTATAAGCGGTTACTCATTGCTTCGTCTGGGCTAAAAATGCGGTAGTTTTTATTCTTTTTATTTAGACTAAATAGATCGCGAATATAACCACTTAGTTCCAACATGTCTTGAGTTTTGATAGTTCCATGACCACGGAACTTAACTGCATAATCATCTATGTTTGGAGTTATTAATTCTTTTAACAATTTTCCACCGTTTGCATATGGGCTAGCAGTCATGCGTTTGTCGCCTTTTGGAACAACAGACAAATACTCTTTTTTAAGTTTGTAGTCTTTATCAAAAAGTTCATCTGGCTTATAACTTAAAAGCCAATCTTTAAGCAATTTTAGATGATTTTCTTTGCTCATAGAAATAGGAATTTGATGCGCCTTAAAATAATCTTCAATCTTTACGCCATCAACCTCTTTTGGACCAGTCCAGCCCTTTGGTGTGCGCAAAATAATCATTGGTATTGGTGCACGTTCACATCCTTTATTTAAGCGAGCTTTTGTTTGAATTTCTTTTATTTGTTCAATACACTTATCCATAGCTTCCGCCATAAGCACATGCATTTTTTGAGGGTCGTTACCTTCTACAAAATAAGGAGTGTAGCCATAACCTTCAAACAACTTTTTTAATTCAGTTTTGCTAATACGTGCAAGAACTGTGGGGTTGTTAATTTTATAACCATTAAGATGAAGAATAGGTAACACAGCACCATCTCTTGATGGGTCTATAAATTTATTTGCATGCCAAGAAGTTGCAAGCGGTCCTGTTTCAGCTTCTCCATCACCAACAACAGTTACTGCAATTAACTTTGGATTGTCTAACACTGCACCATATGCGTGGGCGAGAGAGTATCCTAATTCGCCACCTTCATGTAATGAGCCTGGAGTTTCTGGCACAGCATGAGAGCCAATTCCGCCTGGGAAAGAGAATTGTTTACATAATCTTTTCATTCCTTCTCTATCTTGAGAAATAGTTGGGTAGTATTCGCTGTAAACACCTTCTAAATAACTGTTGGCAGTTAAAAAGTTACCGCCATGTCCTGGGCCCGAAATAAAAATCATATCGCAATTATATTTGTTTATAACTCTGTTACAGTGCGCATACACAAAGTTTTGTCCAGGCACAGTTCCCCAGTGTCCAACTAACTTTTTCTTAATATCTTCAGCACACAATTCATGGTCACGTAACAGTGGATTATCTAATAAATAAAGTTGTGCTGCTGATAGATAATTTGCAGCCCTCCAATATCCATCTAATTTATTTAAATATTCTGTTGTTGAAAATTTATCCATATTTACCCTCTCTTTTATCTTTCCCTTTGATTTTTATATTTATTATTAAGCCTAAGTTTTAAGGTTAAGTTTTATGTAAGTTTACACATGCAACAAAATTTTACCTTTAAAAATATTATATCATATTGTTAAAATTTTTGTATCAATTTTATAACAAAAAAACACCCTTATTAATAATTAATAAAAGTGTAAGTATGTTGGGAATTATTGTTGTAAATCCTATTATTTTATTAAATCCCATCTATTAAGAAATAGATCATTATAATCATTAAACTTCCTCATAGGATTATCTTGATGAATATAACCTTTTCTACCTGGAGTATTGAGCCATTCTTTGTGTCCGTTTGTAATAGCTTCCGCAACAATGGCGCTTGGAACTATATGGTATTCTGGCGAACTCAGTCCATTCATGCTAACAAAAACATAAAATATATTAAGATTATTTATTGTCTCATTCTTTTTTGATAAAGTCCATTCTTTTTTGTTTAAATGTGTAGTTTTAACTTGAATTGCAAAAATAGATTTTGTTTTTCTGTTTAAAGCCAAGATATCAAATAATTCCGTATTTGACATAGGTATAGCAACACTAAAACCGTTTCTTTCTAGTTCTCCAGCAACAAAATATCCACCCGCATTTCCAACACTAATATTATTAACTTTTTTCATTTGAAATCCTTTTTTACTATAAAATAAATATTTAAAAATCCAACAGAGACGTTCTTATTGTAAACATTTGTGATAAATCTACCTTCTTTCTTTTATCTTAGACCATATCATAAGTATAACAATAATTAAAAAGAAACCACCTAAACCCACGCCCATTAAAACAAAGCCAATTATTTGTGTTGTATGTAAAACTAAATATTTACCAATATTTGCAAGTAAAATTCCAACAAAACCTAAAACAAAAGTAGCAACAAGTGGTAAAAATATTGCAAGTATTGTAGTTTTATCTTTGCGCGAAGCTTGTTTGTAAGATTTTTTATAATCGTTAAAAATGTCTACAACAGCATTTATTGCATCACGTTTTGTAATCTCTTCATAATCATCTTCTATTGATTGTTCTACATTGTCTTTTTTATTATTGTTCACATTTCTTCCTTTATTTGTCTTATATAACAAAGTTTTTTTACATTAATTTGTGTCTTTTAAGAAAACCATCTCTTTATTTTTTCTTTAAACTTTAGCAAAAAATTTTAATTGTATTGGCGGAGCAAGTGTAACCTAAATCGAATTAGATTCTATCTCCATAAGGCAATGATTTTATATAGTTTTCTATATAGTCCCAATCTGGGTTATTATTTTTTGTAGGCAATTTTATTATAGTTGATTTTATTAAATCCATTTTGAACGCTCTTCCATAACTGTATCTATATCTTTCTCTTTCTAAGATAGACTTTAAAAATAAAGCAGTGTATTTATTTATCCATTTCGCCCTACATACAACTATATGGTCTCCTGCAACAAATTTATTTGGTTGATAATAAATTGTTGATGTAGTGTCGCCAATTATAATCGCATTTCCTTTTTCTATACCTGAAATATCCTTTTCGTTAACATAACAATCACAGCCATTGTTTGTGTCTGTTCTTGTAATAAATTCAATCTTTTCAGAACCAAAGTGTTCGAAATTTTCTATATCATTTTTCACATGAGCTTTAGCTTTATAAATATGCTCAAATAATGAACCTAATTTATATTCTTTCCAATTTTTCGATTCAAGAATAGGCAATTTACTCTTTATATTATTTTTTGTCGTAATTGACTTATAATTTAGTGACTTCATATAATCTTCCATAAATTGCCAATCTGGCTCATTATTTTCTGTCACAGGTAATTTGATAGCCATTCTTGTTATTTCGTTACTATACACCGCACGACCATAAGAATATTTAAATCTTTCTTTGTTTATTAAAGTAACAATAAATAAGGCAATCAAATTAGTCATTTTAAATTTAGGTGTTAGTATATTTACTCTACCATGACTAACGCTATAAAACTCTTGATACTGATAGAAAGCATTACAAAACATATCAACAGTTATTTTGTTTTTATCAAAAATTTGAGCCTTTCCATCTCCAGCTTGAGATATATAAGCAACAATACCATTGTCAGTTTGGCCAGAAGACACTAAAGGTATATATCCATCGTCACATTCATCTACCTTCAAATCTCCTGAAGATAATGATATTTCAAATAAAGCACCGAGCATAAACTCTTGCCATTTTTCAACTTTAAGATTCATAAACTTTTCCTTCCTTTACAAGATAGGCGAGATAATCATTGATTGTTTGCTGAAAGTCATTTTCATTCAAAGTAGAATAATCTGTCTTCATATAGGCTTCACAAAGCCATTCATCACTTCCACTAACTTTATGTGTGGCAGATAATCCATCTACTGATTTTCTAGTTCTATATAACTCTATCCATTGATTTTCAATCTCTACCCAACGACTGTTTCCATTAGTATTGACTTGCTCAACTCTACCAAGATTCTTTTTCTTTTTAAAGCCATCATCTTTGTAATAACCAAAGAATGTGTCGGGATTTGTTATATCCGAGTGTTTTTTGCCAACCTTAAAGACCATACAACAAGCAGATGCAGATGCACCTGGATAAAAGACTTCATTTGGTAAAGTGAATACTGCATCCAAAGTATTTTCTTTTAATATTTCACTTTTTATGTCTGAAATTTCTTTACTTGTGCCAATAGCACAAGAAACAGGTAATAGCACTGCTAATATAGCAGGCTGATTAATAGAATTTAAAATATCAGAAATATATTTCACAAAGTAAAAACCTTTAGTTGGATCTTCTTTTTTATCTTTTTTCCAAGTTCTTGTAAATCTATCTGGCATTTGGTTTCTTTGTGCGTTATATGGAGGATTCATTAGAATCACATTTGGTTTATTTCTTATTATCCAATCTTTATAATCAAAACAACTTCCACATACGATATGGGAATTTCCATCACTATGAATAAGCATATTTGTAGCAGCAAGGCCGTAAACATCTTCATCAAATTCTATTCCGAAAATTTGTTGTCTTTTTATCGCCAATTGCTCTTTTTCGGTAGAGCAATCATCTAATGCTTGGGTCATTGCTCTAACTAGAAAAGATCCACTACCACAACAAGGATCTAGAACGACTGAGTGTTTATTTACGCCTGAAATTTTTGCCATAAAATCAGTTATATGATCAGGCGTAAATGCTTGATTTTTATCAGCCTTTCCAACATATTTGTTAAATGTTACAAAAAATAAGTTTAATAAATCTTGCCCAGCTGTTGTTTTATCATTGATATAAGGCAAAATATTTTCTTCTATGAAACTTAATATCTCTCTAAAATCTGCAACCTTTAGGGATCTGATGACTTGATTTTTAAGGATTCTATCATCAAGCAAACCCAATTTTTTTGCTTTCTCTAAATCTCCATTTTGATTAAACAATTCTTCAAGAGTATCTTTAATCGCAGCTCTTATTTGTGAGTTTGTAAGTGAAACACTTTTATATTCTAAACCATTTTTTAAAGCTAATAAACAAGTTCCAACAAATTGACTTCTTAATTTTTCTTTTACACCATGCTTGTGTAACAACTCATTAAGTTTATATGTGTTTGACATTACTTTTTCTTTATTGTTGATTTTAGTTGTGTAAAAATCAATATATTCATCAATTGTTCTTAAAGAATTTTCATTTGGCATAAAGTCACTATCTGAAACAACACCTCTCCAAACCATAATTTTATCGTTTGCTGTATTGGCTAAAATTGCAACAATTTTATTTTTACTAATTTGTTTTTCATATTCTACATATGCAGACAATTGTTCTTTTGCCGATTCTAAATCATTGCTAAAATCAACTTTAGTTTCCACTAAAATAGCCACATTATCTTTAACAAATTTAATATCAAGTTTTTCAAACTTTCTACCATTTTTAGAACTAACTATAGGCACAAATTGTAATGATTGGTTCTTAAACTCTTTAGGATAACTAAATTCATCATTTTCAATATTGCTAACCAAATAATCACTACCTATTGTTGATATAATATCATTTCTTTTCATTATTTTTCTCCTTTTTAATCGTGGTTTTCTTATTTATATTCTTTAATTTAAGACTTATATTTTTAGTGCTAGTCAATTTAATTTCATTGTCTTCTACAAAGAAAACAACATCATCCCCCTTATCAATTTCTAAAAGTTTTCTAACTTCTTTTGGGATTGTTATTTGGCATTTGTTTGACAATTTTGCTTGTTTTATCATCTAATAAACCTCTCAAAAATTCTTTACTTTCTTTACTTTAGTATAGCAAAAAAATATATTTTTTGCAAACATATTGAAAAAATTTTATAAAATTATTACAATTTGGCATTTAGGCGTGTGCTTGTATTTATACAAGTAATACACAAATTGCAACCCTAGCGTGTGCTTGTCTTGAAACAAGTGAACGCAAAAATTAACTTGTCTTTCGCCAGCGAAGTGTAAATGAAAACTCTTTTTAGTCAAGGTTAAAGTGTATTGCTTTTCGCAAACCTTGACTAAAAAAACAACAACAATAAAATTTAAAAATTAAAATCCGTTTCCGTTTCTTTCGCCGGTGTCGAAAGACAAATAAAAAATAAATTAAAAGGAGTTAAGAAAAAATATGAATGAAACATATAAACATCATTCGCTCACAAATAGTCCTGCAAGCAGTCCAGCTTGTTCGACTCATTCGTTTATGAAAACAGCAGTTATATACGCTAGATATAGCAGTGATAACCAAACAGAACAATCTATCGAAGGACAATTAAGAGTCTGTGAAGAGTATGCACAGAAAAATAACATACTCATATTAGACACCTACATTGATAGGGCTATGACTGGCACAAATGATTTGCGGCCAGACTTTCAAAGAATGATTAAAGATTCTTCTAAGAAAGAATGACAACATATTATTGTTTATAAAATAGACAGATTTAGTAGAAACAAATATGAAACTGCCAAATACAAAAAAAATATTAAAAGACAATGGCGTTAAGTTATTGTCTGCTATGGAAAACATACCGGATACACCAGAAGGAATAATATTAGAAAGTTTGCTTGAAGGAATGGCAGAATACTATTCAGCAGAATTAAGTCAAAAAGTAAAACGAGGAATGAATGAAACAAGACTTAAAGGAAACTTTACAGGTAGACATTTAATATATGGCTACACAAAAGAAAATCACAAACTATTGATAAATGAAGAACATGCCGAAGTTGTGAGATATATTTACAAACAATATTCGCTCGGAACTTATGTAAAAGATATTATTGCAACTCTCACTGAAAATCATATTTACAATCACGGAAAACCATTTGCAAGAAATACAATCTATAACATACTTAAAAACGAGAAGTATTTCGGAATTTATAGATTTAATGATGAAATTTTTGAAAATATGTATCCAGCAATCGTGCCAGCAGATATTTATTACAAAGTGCGAGATAAAATAAACTTAAACAAGTATGGTAAGAGAAGTGTTGAAGTCGTATATTTACTTAGAAATAAACTTAAATGTGGCTATTGTG
>CANDFN010000002.1 GCA_947384015.1 uncultured Clostridia bacterium
CCTTCCCACGACACTCTTTCCCTACACGACGCTCTTCCGATCTCCCCAATCTGCTGGCAAACATTGTATTATTCGCTCTGCCCTTTTTGTGCAAATTAAAAAGTTTACATCTTGTCGTTGTCTAATAATCTCCCATGCTTCTTCACGCCATGGGTCAGCTTCTTCAATAAAAAAATCTGAAGTAAAACAAGTTGCAATTTCACTGCCCGATGCAAGTTTATATTCTCCACCCCTTGTTTTTTTAAGTGGTAAATTAAAATTTGTTTTAGACCTTGTAACCAAGTTAGTATCTTTAGTATGTTTGCTATCTAAATAAAACACATAACAATTTTTACAACCAGCACTGCACTTATGACAGCCGTGCCATGGACTCCACATGGATTTTGTCATAAAATCTCCTACAGAAATATTATAACATCTTTTCACATTATTTTACAATTTTATTTAACCATTAAATTTCTATAAATCAAATAATTTTAACTTTCTTCTTTTTGTTGTAATTTTAGTAAATTTTTATGTTCCTCAATATGTTTTAATAAAATTTGCAACTGACCTTCTTTTAATCTGTTATTCATTTCAGAAAAAACAAAAGCAGAATGCTCATCTATATGAACCTTGTGATCGTCTATTGGTAAAAGCCTAACTTCTTTATTTTTTAACACTTGTAAATTTTCTTCCTTAGCATGCTGAATGTTTAAGGTGGATAAATCCACACTATCTTCCCACTTGCCAAAACCCAACATATCCAAACAACGTTTACGGGTAGATTTACTAAACTTGCCGTCTTCATCAAACATTAAACCTTGCCTAATAAGGTCTAACAGCATTGTTCGTTTTTGTCCAAGGCTATCACCAATATCAGACGAAGTATCAAACACCACATCATCGCTATTAATTTCATTTTGGTCCCAATAATACAATTGAACCTCTCCGCTATCGCCAGCAATTTTAAGCAACCTTGGCAAAACCGCATATTGCTTATATAAACGCAAAATATATTTTGCAACAATTTTTACTGCAAGGCGGGTAGAATCTATTGCAGTTGCCAGCCTGGTAGAATCTTGTTCTGCCAACAGCTCTAATGCCGTGCCCGACATATTAGTATATTGGGCGTAACTATCAGTCATCATATCGCTTACACCAGATACGGTTTTAAACTCTGCAAGCAAGCGTTCCTCTTCCGCATCAAAGTTAATATTTAAATTTGGATTTTGAACAATCTCTGGTATTTTACTGCCTTGCCTATAAACCAAAACCTTACCTGGACTTAGCCCTTCTATCTCTAAACTTTCAGTATCAACACTTCCGTCTTCTACTGCAAGCACATTCATAACTGCACGGTTAAAATATTCGTGTTTACGATTACGCACAGCGTTATAAGCGCGTTGCAATGGAATTAACCTATCTACCACGCTAACTCCAAAAAAACTTCCTGGCATATAGTTAGAAACTTGTTTAACAAAAGGGAAAGTTCTAGTCCCGTTTTCGTCATTAATATAAGGAAGCTCCCCGTCAAATAAAAGTTTATCACCAGCCACTATTGTAAGCCTACCGTTTTTATATTCTTTGGTTGGACGAATGTAGCGTTCTATTACAACACAATGATTACAAAGTTCCACATTCGCAACTTTATTAATATGCGCATTATATCCAAGTCCACCAAGATTTCCTATGTTACTATCAAGCGTAAAAGCATTAATATTTTCTTTTTCTATAGTTTTACCCCAAACGCGTTTAACTTCGTCAACCTCCATGGCCCGCGCTTGAATTAGCGATTTTACATCTTCCATTCTTTCACAAGAAAGATTGTCTGGAAAGATTTCAAAAGGTGAAACAACTTGCACTTCCACATCACCTTCATATATGCTTGAACCTTCATTGTCTTGTGCAACCATTTTGCCGCTGTCTGTGTTCCAAACCACCTTATAAAAACATGTGCCACAAATTTCACTCCATGTGGTTGCAGTTTTTTCTATATCTGTTAAATTTAATCGGTTTGTTACAGATTCTAAAATATCTTTACTTAGTTTTGCACTTTCAACATCTTCTTCATCCGTGCTGGCTGGAACAACGGTAATGTTAGGCATGTTTTGTGCTATTTTTGCAATACGTGTTTCTACAATTGGTGCAATATGATTAAACACCTCTTTTTCTTGCCAAAAATATTGCTTTTCGTCCTCGCGTATTGCTCCATTTTGTGCAATGTAACTATACTGGTTACCCAACATAAAATTAATATTCATCTGCCACTGATTTTCTAAGCTTAATCTAGCATTGCGTCTAGCTAAATAATCTTGTTTAATCTCTTCTACTAAATTATTAATTTTCATTCTTTTCCCCCCTTCTTATAGATTGGTTTTATACTTTTAGGAACAATAAATTTAGAAATTTCACCATAAAGCATACTTATACAGTTAGAGCACAAGTATATGTTACCATCAAAAACAAAACGTTTGTTAATAATTACATAATCGCATTTATTATTACAACCGCTTGCATCGCATTTTACTTTTTTTGTTGCTTTTTCAACTATCATCGCCTTCCTCCTTTAATTGCGTTAATAATTTTTGCTTTTCTTGCTTTAACTGTTCATCTGTTAAAGCCTCGTAATTTTCCTCTTTTTGTTGCTGATTATATATAAGTTTTATAATATCTGTATTTGGTGGGATTGTGTTCTTTTTTACTTTTTGCTTTACAAGTTTCATCTTACCTGTTTCTTCGTCTAACACATATTCGCACACTTCTTCTTTTGTAACAATGCCTACTATTAGGCGTTTTATTGAATTTATTGTATTTTCATCAAAATCATTTGGGCATACTCTCTCCTTCCTTTTTATTAAGTTTAATTTAGCGCTTAAACCTAAGTGCTCGTATTAATCTTTCTTTTTCTTGTTGAACAATGTTTGGTTTTTCTTTTTGTTTTTTATTTTCTGGGCGGGTCATAATATAATACCTAAGTTCGTCCATACTGTGGTCATCCACCTTAACCGGACTATCACCCTTCCCCCAGCGGTAACCCTTAATTTCGCGTATTAAATTTGTGCAAGTGTTAAAAATGAAAAGTTTACTTTCTCCTTTTGCATTTTTTAAAAAACTTTTTACCCGCTGAATGCCAGTAAATACATCTTTATTTACATTTGTGTTTACCAAAATTCCGTAGTCATAAAACAAGTTACTTACACTTTTGGTTGATGCCAAAGTTGTTTGATTTGCCGCACTATCTATTAACGCCTCTATCATTCCGTTTGTATTTCTATGCCAATGCAAACTATCACTAATTCTTTTTATTTCATCGCTATGATAAACTATATCTTTTTCTTTTTCATAATGTTCTGCCACCACATAAACATTACAGTCATAATCCACCGCATACCAGTGACAAGAAAGCGGATTTTTTAAGCCTGGATCTATAGAAAGTTTATCTTGCCAATCGTAAGGAATATCAAAAGGTTCTATCACATGCACATTTTCATCAAACTCCGGGTAAACTCTACCACCAAAATCTAAGAACTCGCCATGTTCTCTTGTTTTTAATTCGTCAGCCGATAAACTTACCTTCATTTGTTCTTTTGCTTGTTTACTTATATAAGGATTATCATCCCAAGAAATAAACTCACACCAGACATTAGGGTCATTAAATTTATTTAAATAAATTTCGTCATACACAAAGGTCATACCTTTCAGCGGGGTCATCGTTCCAAAAATATCTCCATAATTATCTAGCACCCTCATACGACATTCTTTATAGATTTCTTCTGGTGGCTCTTCGTCAAACCAAACGTAATCTAAACTTGTTCCTTGAAATTTTTCTCTGCCCTGATCACAACTTTTAAAGCCAATTTTACTAACTGTGCCAAACACATTTTTTATAAGGATATAATCTATTACCCCATTTACATAATTATCTTTTCTGCCAGACAACATAACCACATCTACAATCCAATCTGGGTTTAGATAATATAAAATTTTTTGCTGGGCAACGTCGCGCTGAACTTGAGTGGACAAACTAACCACCCAGCCATTTGTTGCGCCCGTTATTTCTCGGTAAGGATGATTTCCTCGTGCAAAAAATATAGCCTCAACCGCACCACATTCTGTTTTCCCTGTTCTGTTGCCTCCAAAAACCCAGCGGTTTTTCTTTTGAGATTTATGAAATGCTAATTGCTTTTTATGTTTTACCTTCCCCGCGTTGTATGCAAAAAGGCGGTTTTTGCTTTTTCTTGTTAAAAGCACCGCCTCTATTTGTTTTATTTTTTTTAATACATCCATTTGCAATTAATTTACATCAAAACAAGCTCTGTTTACCTTAAAACTGCCATTTTTTTACTAATTTTTTGTGTTACAATCTTGTTATGGTAATAATTTTAATTTGTATTTTAATTTTATCTTCTTTTTATTGTGCATTGCCTTGTTTTAGCACTCCTTTAAATGCAAGCACATCTAAAACTTATTTTGCACGCGTCATGTTTGACAATGTGCAACTATATAAAACGCCATATCCGTTAGAAGATTATTCTAACATATATTTTGTTTTGCCACAAACTTACTTTGTTCAACTTGTGGACGAAGTTGATGATTATTACAAAGTTAATTACATAAACTTTTCTGGCTATGTTAAAAAGGACAGTGTGCAAACCATTGTTGGTATACCAAAAAATCCATTTTTAACAAATGTCCGCTTCCGCGTCTACAGCGAACAAAGTAGAGACCTACGCACTCTGCCTACCGTTTCTATGGGGAACTCTAGTCAGGTTGCTTATATTCCGCTATATTCACGCAACCTTACTTTTTACGGCAAAGTTGTTGGTGAAACATTAATAGAAGAACGAACCAATGTTTGGTATTATTGTAAATACTCTGCAGACAGCGAATACTATGGTTATGTATATAGTGACTTTTGCGATTTAATGACAGGCTACACAGACAACACAGAAAATGTTACCTACACAGACAACCCCTCTTTTGCTGAAGTATCGCCTAACAACAACTCTGCCACACTTAATAAAAAAGCAACAGGGATTATTATCACTGTGCTTATGGTGCCTGCATTGATATTCGTATTCTTAATTTTAAAAGGCAGTAAATTAATTTCTAAGGACAAAGCCAAAGTTAAAGAAGTTAGCGATTATTAATAATAATTTATACATGTTAACAAGCTCTCAACTTGACAACAAATAAATAAAACCTTATTAGGCTGTTCTATATGCCAAGCGTCTGGTTTTAACTTCTTCTCTTAGTTTTACTATCCAAACCTCTTTGTTCATAATGCTGATTAGTTTTTCTAAATACTTAGAACGATTCAAAGCTATTGTAAGGTTAGTAAACGCACGCTCTATTCTTCTAAAGGCGGTGCGTTCTTTTAATTCTAACACTGCGCAAAATTCTTCCATGCTTAAATGATAATTCATTTTAACATATATCACCTTTTTATCCTCATTATTTAAGGAGTTTACCACATTATCTAGAATAATTTTTAAATTGATTAATTGATTTTTCTTGGTAATTAGTTCTATAATATTATTACAAACATCTTCTGTGCCAAATTCTGCCGAGCAACTTCCAAAATTAAGTGCATGATTTTTTATAAACCCATCTATTGCCTGACATTTTTTATTTAATAGCCTATAAATTTTGACCAATGTTTCACTATCAAAAACATCCAACATTTTTACCTCCATACAATGCGAGTATAGTTTATTGCAGACTTAAAAGTCAAGTAATTATGACATTTTTTTACAAAAAAACTGCCAAATAAACATGAATGTTCTAAAAATAACCCAAATTCAATCAAACATTTGTTCTAATTTGTAAAAAATAAAAGTGGCGAGCCTAAGCTCCCACTGTTACATTATTTACCAAGCTTAAATTAGTAATAGATACTTCATAAGCGGTTTTAGTAACCGTTTCGTCACTACCTTCTATTTTTTTCTCGTAGTCACGGCTTTGAATTCTACCTGTTAATTTAATTTCTGCTCCTACTGGCATACCGCGCACAAAACTTGCATTTCTGCCCCATGCAATACATGGAATATAGTCCGATTTGTCATAATTGCGGTTTACTGCCATTAACATATCGCAAATCTCTCTTGAGAATGGCGTTGTGCGATATATTGGCGGTTTGCACAAATATCCATCTAATTCAATAGTGTTTGGATTAATCTCATCCTTCCACTCTGTAATTTCTCTACAAAATATAGATAGTATTAATTTACTTCTACCATCCATTTGACGATTGTGGCTTCTAAACTGACCCTTAATTGCCAATTTGTTACCAACTTTTACATCGTTAACAGCAAGTAGTTTTTCACTTATTAAAATTGGTAAATAATCTACTGCTCCACTCAATCTTGGCACACGCAAATTAAATGTGTAAAAATTTTCTTCAAATACTGTGTGATTTAATTCTGGTGTGCTTTCTACCACACCTTGCAAGTATACCCTGTTGTTATTTAAAACATCCGTTTCCATTAGTTCTCCTTTATTTGTGTGCCTTGTGTATTAATTATAAAATTATCATAATAAATCAACTCGCCAATAGGCACTACTTGAACCGAGTTAATTTTAAAATACTCTAACACCATTTTTAATCCATCTATAATATTGTCTGAATTATTATGGAATAAAACTATGCTTCCGTTTTTTGCTTTGCTTGTAACCCTACCAGCTATTGCACTAGCAGATAATCCTTTCCAATCCAAACTATCTACATCCCATTCTATACAACTAATACCCAATTCCTCACAAGTATTTATTAATGTATTATTATAATAACCGTAAGGTGGGCGGAAAAGTTTAGGCGTAAAATTTGTAAGTTGCTGTATTAGAGAAATATTCGTGTTAAGTTCTAACATTATTTCGTTTTTACTTAATTTTGTCATATCTGGATGCGTATTACTGTGCAAACCAATTTCAAACCCATTGTTGTAAATTTCTTTAACCATTTCGGGGTATTCTTCCACCCAAAAACCAACAAGGAAAAAGGTTGCTTTAACGCCATAACTATCACATATAGCCATAATCTCTCTAGTTTTATCTGCACCCCATGCGGCATCAAAAGAGATAGCCACCTTTTTCTCCTCGGTTTGCACCGAGTAAATTGGAAGCTTTCGGTTTTGTTTTTGATTGAAGTATACCGCACCTAAATTTAATCCGTTTGCATTTATTGTAACAGCCGAAATTATTATCAAAAGACCAACAATTAAAGCAAGAGTTGTTCTTTTTATTATAAGCACTTTCATAGATATCTACCTACCCATACTATCATAATAGATGAAAAAACTTAAATAATTATGACTGTTTTTATTAAGCTTTTTTGTTTTATTTTGTATGTTTTTATTTTATTTTGACGAATATATAAAATAAAAAAATAACCAACAAAACTAAAGTTGGTTATTCTTTTAAATGTTTAATTTTTTAGCTTTTATTGTTTTTTTGTTGTTTTCTTAGCAGTGGTTTTTGTTGTAACTTTTGTGCTAGTTTTTGATGTTGCTGGTTTTGTTGCTACAGTTTTAGTTGTTGTTTTTGTGGTAGGTTTAGCAACTGTTTTTGTAGCATCTTTTGTTGCGGTTTTAGAAGCAGTTTGTTTAACCGTATTTTTTGCTTGTGTTTTGGTTGTTGCAGATTTTGCTGCAGTTTTAGTTGGTGTTGATTTTTTAGTTGTTGTTTTTGTTGTTGTTAATTTTTTAGAAACTTTAGGTTTTTCGTCCACTTCTTTAATTTCCTCTTTTACAACTTCAGCTTCTGTTTTAGGTTCTTCAACAGTTTCTTCAGTTTCTTCAGAAGTTTCAGTTGGACGATTGTCTACAGATAAAATAGCCTCTCTACCCATAACTAGTTCTTTTTTGCCACGATTATTTAAAACAATAAACACTATTACTAGTGCAATAATTACAACTGCTAGTATAAGAACCATCCACCACCAATTAGTTTTTAAAAAGTCCATAATTTTCCCCTTTTATTGTTTTAATATTATAGCATAAATTTTTTTTGTTTCAAAATGTTTTTTTAATTTTTTCAAATTTTATTTAGTTTTTGTCAAATTTCTTACAAAAAAAGATGCATAAAGCATCTTTTTAAAGTAGTATGCAAAGCAATCCACCCTTACCTTCATTTACAATACGAGAAAGAGTCTTGCGCAATTTCTTTTGTAAATTTTCTGGCATTGCAGTTAATTTGTTATTTAAGCCGTCTCGCACCAAACTTTCTAAAGACTTACCAAACATATTGGTTTGCCAAATACCTTGTGGATTATTTTCAAATTGTTGTTGCAAGTAATTGGCAAGTTCTTCGCTTTGCTCGTAACCACCCATAATTGGGCGAACTTCAGTTTCTACATCCACTTTCATAATGTGTAAGCTTGGAGCTTGCGCTTTAAGCCTAACTCCACACTGTCCGCCTTGATGCACAATTTCTGGTTCTTTAAGCTCCATTTCATCTACACTTGGAACTACTATTCCATACCCAGTTTCATTAACTTGTTTTAAGGCAAGGCTTATTTTATCGTATTCTTTCTTTGCTTCGGTTAAACCTTTAAGAGAGGATATAAGTTCGTAATCGTCGCAAATTTCTGTGCCACATTGTTCACTTAATACTTTATAAAACAAACCTTCTTTAGGTTGCACCTCAAAAGAAACTGCACCACTGCCAAGTTCTATTGTATTAGAAAGGATAGGTTCGTAATTTTCACTTTCTTCAAATAGCACACGATTTTTATCAAAATCTCCAACACGCGCCACATCATCAATTGCCCCGTTTACTGCATCCAAAATTTCTTTTACGGTTGCATTATCAGCAGGCAATGGTTTTAACCACCTTGGCATTTTTATGTTTATAACTTCTAATGGGAACTGCTTTAAAATTTCACTCATAATAATATCTACATCATCCTTTTTTAATTCATTAACATTTATTGGTAGCACAGGCGAGCCATATTCTTTGTTTAATTCTCTAACTAAAGCCAAAGTATCTTTATCCCCTGGCTTGCTTGTATTTAATATAGTTATAAAAGGTTTGTTGGCGTCTTTAAGTTGTCTAATTGTTCGTTTTTCCGCCTCCACATAACTCGCACGCGGAATCTCGGTAAAGCTTCCGTCTGTTGTTACTGCTATTGCTATTGTAGAATGTTCGTTAATCACCTTTTCTGTGCCAATAACTGCCGCTTGCACAAAAGGCATAGATTGCTCGCTCCACGGTGTTTTTACAAGGCGAGGTTTATCGTTGTCCATTGCTCCAACAGCACCATCCACCATAAAACCAACGCAATCTATAAGCCTAACCGACATATTTGCATTGCCAACCTTAATTTTTACTGCCTCGTTTGGCACAAACTGCGGTTTTGTAGTCATTACCATTGTGCCCTCACTTGCTTGAGGTAATTCATCGTTAGCACGCTCGCGATCATGCTTGTTTGTAATATTATCTAACACAAAATTTTGTATAAACTTTTGTATAAAAGTAGATTTACCACAACGCACTGGCCCTACCACACCTATATAAACATCTCCGTTTGTGCGTCGGGCGATATCTGCATAGATGTTTGAATATTTTTCCATTTAATCCTCCAATCTTAACTAACTTATGAAGCATAAAAAAGTTTTATGAATGATTTAAAAAATTTTATAAGCAATAAAAAAATGCGTTTGCGCGCATTTTTATATTCCAGCAGTTATTTCTGTTTTATAGTTTGTCAGCGAAATTTCTTTTAAACCAGCTTCCCTTCTTATCATGTTAGCATAAATAACGATGTCTACAAATCCGTTATAGCAAACAGCATCTTTATCACATTCTACAATCTCTTGCATTTTTTTGCTAATTTTTAGTGCTGTTTGTTTAAGAATATCTTTGGGTGCAGAACCAATGGTCCAAGTGCTTAATCTAGCATATTCACTAGTATTTTTTATTAGACTTTTTACATAATTTTTCATTTTTACCGCCTTTACCGACAAAATATAACACAATTAATTTGGCATGTCAATAGAAAAAAATAAAAAGGTTGTAATTATCAACCTTTTTATTTTTATTAAATTTTAGCACGAAGTCTAATTTCTTTTAATATAAAATTAATTTGATTTTGAGTGTAAATTGCCATATCTATAAAATGTTTTTTATCTGTTTTATCTATAACAATTAATGTATCTATTGGTTTGTTGTTTAAGTTTATTAAATGTAACCCCTCTTCTTCTTTTTTTATTAATTCTACTGATTTTATTTGATTATAATAAAGTTTTGTAGTAAACCATCTTGCTTTTGCCGGCTTATTTGCATAGTCTGTATTCCCCTCTTTGTCTTTAACCCAACCATTTTCCGTCCCAAAACGAAAGTAGTTTTTAGTAAATTTTATATTCTTAATAAAAAATATAATTAAACCAAAGATACAAAATACGGTAAAAAAGATAAATATTGACATTTTAAGCCAATTTTGATTTTTTGCATATACTACAACTCCCCAAATGCTAAAACATAAACATAATAATATTGCAATATAAAACCATATTACTTTTTTATTAAAACCAAAAACCAATTTATTTTTCAATAATAACCTCTACCATTATCTGCCATTAACCAATAATAGAGCCAACAGTGCGTGGGAATATTTCTACGTCACGGATGTTGCTTACACCTGTTAGATACATAATTAAACGTTCAAAACCTAAGCCATAACCAGAGTGAACATTTGTGCCGTAACGACGGGTGTCTAAATACCAAGCATAATCCTTTTCGCTTAAACCAAGTTCTTGCATACGGGCAGTTAACTTGTCTAACCTTTCTTCACGTTGGCTACCACCAATAAGTTCTCCAATGCCTGGCACAAGCAAGTCTGCCGCCGCAACCGTTTTGCCATCATCGTTTTGACGCATATAAAAGGCTTTTATGTCTTTAGGGTAATTCTTTAAGAAAACTGGTTTACCATAAACTTCTTCTGTAATATAGCGTTCATGTTCACTTTGAAGGTCTACACCCCATTTTACTGGGAAGGTAAATCTATCTTTAACTTTTTCTAGTAACTTAATAGCTTCGGTATAATCTAGGCGAACAAAATCGTTTTCTACAATATTGGTTAAGCGTGCAATTAAGCCAGTGTCTACAAACTTATTTAAAAATTCTAATTCATCTTTGCATTCTGTCATCACATAACGAATAACATATTTTATCATTTCTTCTTCATTATCCATAAGTTCATCTAAATCACAAAAACAAATTTCTGGTTCCATCATCCAAAACTCTGCAGCATGCCTGCTGGTGTTAGAATTTTCCGCCCTAAAGGTTGGTCCAAAGGTATAAGTTTTGCCAAAAGCATGGGTTAAGCATTCTTCGTGCAACTGACCACTAACGGTCAATGCAACCTTTTTACCAAAGAAATCTTTATCGTAATCCACCTTGCCAGATTTTGCCATGCGTTCCAAATCTAGCGTTGTTACTTGGAACATCTCGCCAGCACCTTCGCAATCGTTAGATGTAATAATTGGGGTGTGGACATAAACAAAGTTACGTTCGTTAAAAAACTTATGAATTGCAAAAGCCGCCACCGAACGGATTCTAAACACTGCATTAAACAAATTGCCTCTGGCACGGATTGTTGGTATTGTGCGCAAAAATTCTACTGTATGGCGCTTTTTTTGAAGCGGATAATCGGTATCACACTCTCCCAACACTTCTATTGTTTCAGCATTAATTTCAAATGGTTGTTGCGCTTGTGGGGTTAAAATTAGTTTACCGCTAACACAAAAAGACGCACCAACATTTTGTTTTATAACTTCGTCATAATTTTTTAATTTGCCTTTTTCTACAACTATTTGCACGCTTTTAAAAGCACCATCGTTAAGCTCTACAAAGGCGATGTTTTTACTATCACGAACCGTTCTTGCCCAACCACAAACAGAAATGGTTTTATCGGCATAATCTTTATAAGATTTTAACAAATCTCTAATTTCTACTCTTTTCATTTATTCTCCTTTATTCCTTAATTAATTGAATGTGAACGTCACGTAATAATTTATCGTCCACATTGTTTGGTGCGTTTGTAAGTGGGTCGCACCCATTTTTATTCATAGGGAAAGCTATAACATCCCTAATAAATTCGTTATGAGTTAATAACATCATTAACCTATCAAAGCCTGCGCCTGCACCGCAATGTGGTGGTGCACCATAAGAAAAGGCATTATAAAGCGCTGGGAATTTATTTTCTACAACAGATTTATCTAACCCTGCTAGCGCAAATAATTCTACCATCATATTTGGATTATGATTTCTAACCCCTCCGGACAAACTTTCGTAACCATTAATAACTAAATCATACTGATAAGCTTTTGCTTTTAATGGGTCTTTTTTAACCTCTTCAATGCTTGCCTGTGGCATACTAAATGGATTATGGCTAAATGCAATATTACCGTCATCATCAAGTTCATAGAATGGGAAATCTACAATCCAAACAAAGTTATATGCACTGTTATCTATTAAGTTTAGACGTTTGCCCAACTCGTTACGCAAAACATCTGCATACTTAATTACTTTTGCCTTTTCATCAGCCACAAAGAAAATTGTATCTCCTGCTTTGTATTTTAGCATATTGCTTAGTGCTTGCTTTTGCTCTGGTGTAATAAACTTTGTTATACCAGTTTCAAATTCACCTTCTTCTGTAACGTGCACATAGGCAAGACCTTTTGCCTCGCGTGATTTTAAAAACTCTGTTAAACTATCGTAAAACTTGCGTCCTAAACCACCGCAATTTACTTTTATTGCTTTAATTACATTACCATTAAAAGCATTAAAGGTTGTATTTTTAAACACATCAGTTACATCTGCCACAGTTAGCGGATTTCGCAAGTCTGGTTTATCACTACAATAATTTTTTATTGCATCTTCATAAGTCATTCTAGCAAATGGTGTTACAGGACGTTTGCCAGCAAAACGTTCAAATATGCTTGCATAAAGTTCTTCTATAACTTTAAATACTTCCTCTTGTGTTGCAAATGCCATTTCCATATCTATTTGATAGAATTCTGTAGGTGACCTATCCGCCCTTGCATCTTCATCTCTAAAACATGGTGCTATTTGAAAATATTTATCTACACCACTTGTCATTAATAACTGTTTAAATTGTTGTGGTGCTTGTGGCAAAGCATAGAACTTGCCTGGATTTAGCCTAGACGGAACTAAAAAATCTCTTGCACCTTCTGGGCTTGATGCAGTAAGAATTGGGGTTTGCACCTCTAAAAAGCCTAAATTGTGCATAAAGTTACGCACATGCAACATTAAGTCACTACGCAATTTTAACATCTCTTTATTATAATCGGCACGCAAATCTAGATAACGATATTTTAAACGTAAATCTTCATTTACATCTTGGCTAGATTTTATTTCAAAAGGCAAAGCCTGTTCGCACTTACCTAATATTTTTATTTCTTCCGCCACTAACTCTATATCTCCGGTTGGCATATTAGGGTTTTTACTGCTACGCTCCCTAACCACACCTTTAATAGACACAACATCCTCTTTATTTAACTCACATATGCAATCTTCTGGTAAAATTACTTGTGTTTTGCCATAATAATCGCGCAAAACTAAAAAGGTAATACCTCCTAGTTTACGTATTGTGTCTACAAAACCTGCTAAGGTTTCTGTTTTGCCAGCATCAACTAAACGCAAACTTCCACAATCTGTTGACCTATAAACATTTTTTAAAATATTCATAATTCCTCCTAATGCAATAAATAAAAAACGCCCTAAATTACTTTAGGACGAATAATTAAATCCGCGGTGCCACCTAAATTCTCGTCGTGCCATGCCATTAAACTAAATTGCTTCACTAGCGTTACGCAATTGTAAGTCTTTAGGCAGGCACTCCTCTTCCCCTTCCGCAAGCCAGTTGCGGTGGGGTCCCCATTTTTTGGGGTCTCCCTTTGAAGTTCTTTGCCATGCCATTAAACTAAATTGCTTCACTAGCGTTACGCAATTGTAAGTCTTTAGGCAGGCACTCCTCTTCCCCTTCCGCAAGCCAGTTGCGGTGGGGTCCCCATTTTTTGGGGTCTCCCTTTGAAGTTCTTTGCCATGCCATTAAACTAAATTGCTTAGTTTATTAGTGCAACTTTATCAGTTTAATTTATAGCCAACAAGCCACTTTATTATACCCTTATTGGAGGGCCACCATAAAACTCCGGAGTGTTCTTCATTAAGGCTGTATTAATAAGTTCTCACTATCCTTATCTCACTTTAAACCATTTCCTTAACTACTCTTTCCTTCAACGTTTTAAAAACAGATTTATTATAAAACAAAAAAAATCTGCTGTCAAGCAAATTTTTTATTCTTCTTCCTTTTTATTGCCCAAATTAAAAGCTTTCATAATCTCTTCTAGTGGCATGTTTGGGTGTAATGCTTCGTTAAAATCAAAGCCTGATGAGGTAATATTATTTATAAGCACATCACTTGGACCGCCACGTTTAATATCTCCGCCCGCTTTTTTGCTATCAAAACAATCTATGATATTATGCAACAATTTTTTTATAGGGTCATCCACCACTGTTTGGCGTTTGTTTAAATCTGGTAAAACCGTATCTGTTTTATCGTTAAGCCCTTCGTAAACTAGAGTTTTAAATTTATCTCTCATATCTCTAAGTTTGCCATCTTTTGTAAGTTCTGGATACCTTGCATAAAGTTCATTAATAATTTGTTCCATGCGCAAATACATTAAACGGCTACGTTGAATATCTAAAGAATACAATTTTTTTCTGCTTGCCTCTAACTGATTCGCATGTTCTATACTGGCTATAATAGCACTAGAAATTGATTGTTCTTTACTTTTAAACTCGTCAATTATTGCTTTTTGTTTTGCAATTATATTGCGTTGGTCGTTTACCATAGCCTCTAAATTTGCAATTTTATTTTGATACTCAATTTCTTTTCTGTCCATTATGTCTCCTTTTATAAAGTAATGTATTAACAACAAAATATAGCACAAACCAAACAACAACCAGCACAATCATCAGCCATAATTTAATTAGATGTTGCACAAATAATAAGGTTATCAAACCAAAACCCAGGGTTAAAAAGAATATTTTTATTTGTAATTTATCTTTAAAATAAATAGCGGTTATTATACTACCTATTGACACAGCAAAAAAGTAATATGGCCACATCTGGCTTGTAGGTAACTTTGCAAAGTATATCACAATATTTAAAACTCCGCAACAAAATAAAACCACACCAAAAAACAAACTGCTGTCTATTTTTAAAGAAAAGGCACGAATAGCAAGCATAATACCTATTAATATAAGCGTTACACCAAAGCTTGTGCGAAAAAACTCAAATTTTGTTGGAAGCGGCAACAGGTCTAAAATAAACATTAACACATTTGTTGCTAAAATTGCATAATAAAAGATTTTAGACTTTTTGCTCATTATCCCCCCTTCTTTTTAATAAATATTTAACAAAATGATAAATTAATATTCCCAAACCTATTAGCAACATAATTCCACTTAATAGTTGTGAGACCCTAATGTTTGTTCCAGCGATATATAAGCTATCGCTTCTTAAACCTTCAATCCACATTCTACCTACGCCTTCCCAAATTAAATAGCTTGCAGTGGTCAACCCTGTTGTTTTAGTTTTATAGTATACAACAAGTAAAATTGCTAAACCTATTGCATTCCACAAACTTTCGTAAAAGAATGTTGCCTGAAACCAAGCATTATAATCCTGTATGAACACCGCATACGGGAACCATTGTAAACTTGGCTTTGTAACCAAATTGCCATAAGCTTCTTGATTAAAGAAGTTCCCCCAACGCCCAATAACCTGACCCAAAATTAAGCAAGGCACAAGCACATCAAACAAAACTGGCAAAATTTTAATATTCTTTTTTATAAGGCAAAAAATTAAAATTCCAATTATTCCGCCAATTATTCCGCCATAAATTGCAAGCCCACCTTCCCAAACTTTAAACAGTTCTAAAAATGTATATGTGTGTTCATAAAACAAGCAATAGTAAAGCCTTGCACCAATAATTGCACATGGCAAAACTATTATGGCAAGCATTATAATGTCGTCACTTTTTATTCCGCGTTTTTTACACAATTTACAAGCCAAAAATATGCCCGCCAACATAGATAGCGCCATAATCAAGCCATAAAATTTAATTTCCAAGCCAAAAAGCGAAAATGAATTTGGCGGAATATAGTAAGATTTCATGTTATCATTTTAAAATAAACATAAAAAAAACGCAACTAAATTTTTAACCTTCCTTTTAATTGATAAAAATCGTCATTAATTGCGTTTTTGTTTTTTAAGCAAATATTAAAAGTTCTTCTTCTAATTTTCTGCCAGTTAAAGAATTGTAAACTTGTGCAAATTTTTCTTTTGTTATACCACAAAGTGAACAAATCTTTTCCATTTTTTGTTTATAGTCATCAAAATAATTGTCTAAATTTTCAATAAACTTTTCCGAACAAGATTGTTTACTACGGGCAATTTGGTAACTTTTTTCTGCCATAGAAAGCACAAACATTAAAACCATTAATTTTTTGTCTTTATAAAATTCTGCATCATTTATTTGTGCATCCTTACCAGACAAAGAGTATCCTTTTAAAGCCTCTATTTGTTTGGCTGTTAAAAGTATATTTTCACAAGTGCATTCACCGTCTATATCGTAAACATCATAAACTCCGTCTTTACCAAAAATTGCAATATGGTCTATTTGCATAATAAGGCTATTAAACTTTTTATCTACAACCAACCCTCCACGATTAGTTATGATTTGGCATTTAGTTCTGCTTTTTGAAACAGCAATAAATCTGTGTGTAGAAGCAGTTGGTAAAATGCTAGAGTAATCAAACCCTGTAACAAACTGATTTGTTTTATTGTCATACATTGCTTGTCTACCATTTTCGTTTTGAAAAATTGTAACTTTATTTGTTTTTAATACCATTTCTAAAGTTTGCGCTGTCTGTTTTTTATTGTTATTTTTCATAATATCTCCTCATCTATTTTACATATTATCAACTATTTGTCAATAGATAAATGATAAAATTTAAACAAAATTTTTATCTAAATCATATTTAACTATATGAAATATTTTGGAACAGATGGAATAAGAGGAATTGTAAATGAAAGCATAACCTCCTCGCTATTAAAAAAGATTGCTAAAGCCTTAGTTATTTATTACAAAAAACATTCTTTACAAAAACGAATTATTGTAGGCAACGATAGTCGTGCTAGTAGCAGCTACATATTGTCAATTATGGAAAGTGTTCTTTTAAAATATGGCATTAGTGTTGACTTTATTGGAACATGCTCTAGCCCATGTTTAGCCCATCTTACACAAAAGCATGGTTATCCTTTAGGCATGATGATATCAGCCTCTCATAACAGCCATGAATATAATGGAATTAAGTTTTTTAACATGTTTGGTGAAAAAATTAATGAAGAAACAGAGCAAGAATTAGAAAACTATTTCAATAAAAGAATTTATTGCCAAACACAATTTGCGCAACATTTAGATAAGCACAAATTAAAAGATGAATACATAAACTTTTTAAAGCAAATTAAAAATTCTAATTTCCCTTGTGTTTTTGATTGTGCCAACGGCGGTGCAAGTAAAATTATTAAACAAGTGTTTACCAATATAAAATTTATTAACTCTTTACCTAATGGAGAAAATATAAACAAAAATGCTGGTTGCACAAGCGTTGAAATGTTAAAAAGCGTTTGTGTAAGTGAAGGCAAAATTGGTTTTGCTGTGGATGGTGATGCAGACCGATTAAACATTGTAACTCCTGCTGGGGAAGTAATTAAAGGGGATAAAATTTTATACATATTAGCCCGCCAATTTTTAAAGGCAGACGATGTTGTTGTTGGCACAATTTACTCTAACTCTGGTTTAGAAGAAAGCTTAAAAAAGTTAAAAATAAAGCTGGTTCGCGCCGGGGTTGGAGATAAATTGGTATACGAAAAAATGTGCGAACAAATAAGTTTAATTGGTGGTGAAAATGCTGGGCACATTATATTTAGAAAATATTTAAACACTGGCGATGGTGTGCTTACTGCAATTTTAATTTTAAACATTTTAGAGCGTAACAACTGCACTATTGAAGATTTGTTAAAGCCATACACCGAATATTATCAAGCAGAGTCAAATATAAAAATTACCAACAATTTTACCATACCTAATGACGCCAAAGTTTTAATAAATAAATATGAAGAATATGGTGCAAGAATAATTGTTCGCCCTAGCGGAACAGAACCTGTTGTGCGCATAATGGTAGAACATGAAAATGAAGAAATGGCTAAAATTTACTTAATAAGCATAGAAAATTGCATAAATAACACCTGTTTTTAGGTGTTTTTTATTTAATTTTAATAAATTTTCTATTTTTGTTTTATACAACTTTTAGATTTAAATCATTTTGTTTAACAACCGTTTTGTGTTATAATTTTAATATGAATTATGTTTTAGCAAAAGACTGGAGCGAAGCATTAGCAAACCGCTTTGAACAAGATTATAAACGAAATCTATTTAATTGGCTAGAAAGTGAATATAACGCAAAGCCAGTTTTTCCGCCAAAGGAAAAAATATTTAATGCACTAAACCTTGTGCCAATAAAACAAGCCAAGGTTGTAATTATTGGGCAAGACCCCTACCATGTGCGCGGGCAAGCGGACGGCTTGGCATTTAGTTGCCATAATGGAACACCTCAGCCCTCTTTAACAAATATCTTTAAAGAAATTAATGCCGATTTGGGCGTTACTATGTCTGGCTCTACCGATTTAACCCCATGGGCAAAACAAGGTGTGGTTTTGCTAAACACAAGCCTTACAGTAATAGAACATCAACCAGCTAGCCATGCCACACCTGCTTGGAAAACTTTTACCAATGAAATAGTTAAGATTTTAAACGAACAAAACCAGCCTCTTGTATTTATGCTTTGGGGCAACCATGCAAAAAGTTTTTTACCTTTCTTAAACAACCCAAATCATTTAATATTAACATCTGCTCACCCAAGCCCATTTTCTGCTTACAACGGATTTTTTGGTTGCAAGCATTTTAGCAAATGCAATCAGTTTTTAACAGAGCATGGTTTAGAACCTATTAATTGGCAAATTTAAGTGAGATATGAAAGATAAACTTATAAAATTAAAAGATGAAGAAATATTAACACACTATTTAAACTATGTAAAATTAGATTTTCCAAAAAAACGAAACACAATCCGCTAAAAGTATTGGTAAATACATAGATTTAAATATTGCTTTAATGCATTTATATAAGGTAGACTCAGATATTGTCGGCTGGGCATTTTTGACAGTGGACAAAAAATGTAAACTTGCCTTTCTACAATATTTAGCGATATTTAAAACATTTAGAAACAAAGGTTATGGTGGCGAATTTTTATTAAATTTAAAAAATAAACTTAAAAATTATAACGGAATATTTTTAGATTGCGAAGCAGTTGAAATCAACAACCCCGTGCAAGAAAAAAGACAACAATTTTACAGCAACAATGGCTTTATTAAAAGTGACTTGGAAACCATTTGTTGGGATGTCCATTATAATTATTTTTATATTCCAATTAAAAATAACAATATAAAAAGTGATGATTTGTTTGATAGTTTAACTGAAACTTTTTTAATTAAACACAACAAAAAATATTTAGAAGAAAATTTTAAAAGGATTAATAATGATAAAAATTAGAAAAGCCACTTTACAAGACACTCTAGCCATTCAACTTTTAAACAATCAGCTTTGCAATTTAGAAAGAGAAAAGTTTGATAAATACCTAATAAAAGATTATGCAACATCTAAGGAAGGCGAAGAATATTTTAAAAACTCTATAAAAAATGACTATGTTATTGTTGCAGAAGAAAATAAAAAAGTAGTTGGATATCTTTTGGGCGCAAGAAACGATGTTGTTTATTATAATTTTAAAATAGCGGAGTTGTGCAACATGTGTATAGATGAGGCATATAGACATCACGGCATTGGCACACTACTTTACAAAGAGTTTGAAAAACATTTTAATAGTTTGGGTATAACCCACTTTACAGTTACAGCATCTTTTAAGAATGAAAGTGCAAAGGCTTTTTATAAAAAAATGGGGTTTGAAGAAATTAATACAACCTTTATTAAAGAATAAAAAAATTATTTCATTTAATTGACAAAAGCATTTGTGAATGATAAAATAGAAATATGTATAAAGCAATTATAGCAAGCAGCATTATTATTAACATCTAATTAATTAGGTGTGCGATTTGCTGTAATAATAAAAAATGTCAGCAAAACGCTGGCATTTTTTAAAAAGAGAGGTATTAAAGTGAAAAAAGAAAACAGCAACTTAAACTATGTAGAAATGGAAAAGCAGATGCTTAATTTTTGGCAGAATAACGACATCTTTGAAAAGTTAAAAGCCAAAAATAAAAAGACTGGCAAATATTTTGCCACCCTAGACGGCCCTATTACTGCAAATTATAACATGGGGCTACACCATGCCTATAACCGCACCTTTAAAGATGCGATGTTTAAGTTTGAAGCACTTTGCGGTTACGATCAACATTATCAAAATGGTTTTGACTCTCATGGTTTGCCTGTAGAAAAAAAGGTTGAAGAAGCATTAGGCTTAGACAGCAAACAAGATATTGAAAAATATGGCATAGATAAGTTTGTTAAAGCTTGTATGGATTCTGTAGACAAATATTCTGCATCTCAAACACAATCTTCTATTCGTTTAGGTCAGTGGATGAATTGGGACGATAGTTACTACACAAACAGCGATAGCAACATCACTGCAATTTGGTATTTTTTGAAGAAATGCCATGAAAAAGGCTGGATTCAACAATCTTACCGCCCAACTCCATGGTGCACTCGTTGCGGAACAAGCATAGCAGAAAACGACATGTCTGGAGATGACGTTTATCGCAACGATACCTGCCAAGCAATTTTCTTCAAATGCCCAATTAAAGATAGCAATAACGATATTCTAGTTTGGACAACCACCCCTTGGACGTTATGTGCAAATGTGGCAGTTGCTGTTAATCCAGATTTTGATTACAATATTGTAAAAATAAAATCTTCTAATCGTAACCTAATTGTTATGGCAAGTCTTATGAAAGTGCTTAAAGACGACGCTTGCGAAGTTTTAAAAACAGTTAAAGGAAGTGAACTTGTAGGTCTTAGTTACGAAACTTGTTTCCCAGAACTTAGCGAACAACAATTTGTTCATAAAATTGTCGCATGGGATTTGGTTGATGCAACCGAAGGTGCAGGTGCCGTCCACATCGCCCCTGGTTGCGGTGAAAGTGACTACGATTTAGGCAAAAGCCTAGGATTAAAAAATGTTGTGCCTATTGACGAAGCTGGTTTATTTTACCCAAGCTTTGGAGTTTTAGCTGGCAAAGATGCCAACAATGACGAAACTCGCGATTTTATTTTTGACGAATTAAGCAAACGAGGCAAGGTTTATTACACACACAAATACACTCACCGTTACCCACACTGCCACAGATGTAAACGCCCTATTGTTTACAGACTAATCAGCCAATGGGTAATTAAAATGGATGAAATTCGCCCTAGCCTAATTACAGCTATAGACGATGTAGAATTTAACCCAGATTTTATGAAAAAACGTATGTTAGACTGGCTTAACAATATGGGAGATTGGTCTATTAGCCGTAACAGATATTATGGGTTGCCTTTGCCATTTTACCCTTGTAAAAACTGTGGAGAAGTAACAGTTGTTGGTAGTTTAGACGAATTAAAAAGTCTTTCTTCCAGTGCCGAAGTAGATTCAATGCCGCACATCCACCGCCCATATATAGACAAAATTAAAATCAACTGCCCAAAATGTGGTAGTAAAGTAGAGCGAATTAAAGAAGTTGGCGATGCTTGGCTAGATGCAGGCATTACTCCATTTAGCACCAAAAAGTATTTTACTGACAAAGAGTTTTTTAATAAAAATTTCCCAATAGAATGTGTAATAGAAGCAAAAGAACAAGTGCGTTTGTGGTTTTATAGCCTACTTGTCATGAGTGTTGTGCTTACTGGAAAAGCTCCTTATAAACGCATTGGGACAACCCCAATGTTATTAGATAGAGAGGGCAAAAAACTTTCTAAATCTAGCCCTAATAACATACCATTAGACACCGTGTTTGAAGAAATTGGTGCAGACATTGTGCGTTATAATTTTGTAGCCACCCCGCTTACAAATGATGTTCGTTTTAGTAGAGAAACCTGTGACGAAGTTAAACGTAAACTTTTAGGACTTTGGAATGCTTACATCTTCTTAAACACTTATGCTTGTTTTGACAATCCTGACTTAACAAGCTACTACCCTAAAGAAAATAGCCTAGCATTTATTGATAAATGGTTAATTAACCGTGTTAACGAATTTACTGCAAATGCTAAAGATGCTTACAACAAGCAAATGTTTGGTGCAGTAAGTAAAGACTTTGAATTATTGGTTGACGAACTTACAAACTGGTATATTCGCAATAACCGCAGACGTTTTTATAAAAGCGAAAATAACGAGGACACAACTAATGCTTATTTTTGCCTAAATTACGCAATTAAAAATATATGTATGGTAATGTTTCCTATTACTCCATTCTTAAGTGAATACTTATGGCAAAATGTAGTGCGTGAACTAGACAAAAACGCAACTGAAAGCGTTGCTCTTAATGGTTATAATATTGCAGAATACAAGGTTAAAGATTCTGGCTTTACAGAAAAAACTAATATGGTTCGCACTATATTTGCACTTGCAAGCAAACTAAGAAACGAGAATCAAATAAAAGTTAAACAGCCACTAAAAACTATGTATATCAATGGTAACAAAACAGTAGCCGAAGCTGTTAAATTATATTACGACATAATTTCTAGCGAACTAAACATTAAGCAAGTTGTTATGGAACATGACAACTCTAAGTTTAATGACGAATATCTAACCCTAGATTTCCGCAAGGCTGGCGCTGTGCTTAAAGGAGATGTTCAAAAGGTTAAAAATTTGTTAACCGAGGCTAGCGAAAAAGAAATGACAAGCATGGTGGCGGAATATAAAAATGGTAAAGTTAAAATTAATAACACAGAGTTAGACAGCACTTTGTTTACACTAGCAACCAAACCAAAACAAGAATATGTTGTTGCAAGCGAGGGTGACATCACTGTTGTGCTAGACACTACCCTTGATAGAGATTTGATGTTAGAAGGTATGAGCCGTGAATTAATACGTTCTGCCCAAGTGCTTAGAAAACTTGGTGGTTTTAATGTTGATGACCGCATTGACATAGAATTTGTAACAGATAGTGCAGATCTTAACGAAATTGTAATTAAATTTGCAAATAAAATTAAAAGTGAACTTTTAGCGCGCGATATTAAACCTTTAACCAACCCAGAAGTAAACGAAGTAACCGAAATTGGTGACGAAAAAATTACAATAAAAATGAAAAGATAGTTTTAAATTGCTTTTTGATTACAATAAAAAAGCCATTGCTTTAGTTGTTGCAATGGTTTTTTATTTTTTAATTTGTTTTTTGCTTTTATTTTATCTTATTTTAAAAGCACAACTGCTGTAGCATAGCCTTTACAGTGAGAGATACTTATTTCTACATTAAATAAGCCATCATCCAATTCTTTTTTTGCAATTAAATCTTTAACATATTTTGTTAAGTTTATATACGGTTTTCCAGTATCTGTATGTAGAACCTCTATTTTTTTATACTCAATTTCAGGGTTATCCAAAGCTTTAACAAATGCTTCCTTTACACAAAAATAACCACAAAGATGTTCGGCAACATTCACATACTGTTTTGCATATTCCATTTCTTTTTTTGTAAATATTCTTGAACATTCTTTATCTGTCCACGCCAAAAACCTATCTGTAACCTCTATATCTATACCTATCATGCTTTTCTCCTAAAACTATAATAAATTCAATTACACAAACCTAAACCTCGTATATGTTTTTCATGGCCTGTTTTATAGTGTCCCAACCATAGCCTTGTCCAATTAAACGACGAGTTAATTTTTCTACATTTGGTTTATCTACTGGTTTAGATTTAAAAAACTTTTCAACCTCTTTTGTGCAGGCTGGCAACTCATCAATTTCTACCAAATTTTCCTCAAAATCGTCACTTTTTATGCCAAACCCTTGCAGTTTTTGTTTTAGTTTACGTTTACTAAAATTAGGGTTAGAATTTATATAGCTTTGTGCATACAAATTGTCGTTTAATAAATTGTATTCTTTTAGCTTATTAATAACTGCATTTACAATTTTAGATTTATATTCCTTTTTATACAAATAATCTTTAACTTGTTTTTCTGTCTTCATGTGTTGATTAATATAATTAAGTGCAGTATTTGTGGCAATTAAAAGTGCACTTTCTTCCTCCGCCTGCTTAAATCTTTCTGTATCAACCTCGCCTACACGCAAACCAAATTTAACAATAATATCACTATGAAAAATATGCTGCCCCTCATCTGAGGTTATGATAAATATGTTTGCATTTTTACCTTTAAGTTTAATAGACTGAATAAACATACAAATATTATAACATAAATAAAAATTTTAAACAAATGCTTTAATAATTAATTTTGTGTTGGTTTTCCCAAGTTAAAAACTCGTTTAATTCTTCTGCCGTTTCAATTTCCATATGATAATAATGCTTAGTAAATTCTCCACAAGAACTACCAATTTGTTTGCCTGGTGGCGAATATGTTTTTACAACAAGCGAAGGCAATTCCGTTTTTATAGTGGAAATCCAATGCGACTGATTATCGCTTATTTGCATATCTTCTTTTGGGTTAAAAGTTAAAAATTTTATTGGGATGCTATACCTACTTAAAAGCATTAGCATTTTACTTAATTCATTTTCGCCATCGTTTACATCTTTTATTAATGTGTAATGTATTTCTATAGGTATTGAATTACGATGAAACAAATTATAATTTTGCATTATATGTTTATTATTTTGTAAGGTATTAGCATAAATTTTTAACAACTTTAAAGCATCGCAAATTTTTATGCTAGAAGAAGGAATAATCTCAAAACGTTGATTGTCGTCTGGATTATGCAACGAAAAATGCACCTTTAAAGGAATGTTATTTTCGTTAATCATTTTGGTAAATTTCTCAAACAATTCCCCACTTGGAAGCATGGTTGCAACTGCGTAAGAAATATTGTTGTAATGTAATAAATATTTAATAACATTCTCGTTTTCAAACACTTGTTTAATTAAACTTTGATTTAAAAGAGGTTCACCCACACCCATAAAAGATATTAATAAATCTTTTTTATTTGTTCTTCTATCATAATTCTTTTCTGGGTTTTGATTACACACGCTTTTTAAAACCGCCTCTATAAATTCGGTGCTTTCTATAGGCTCCATACACTTATTAAGTTTGTTGTTTGTTAGGTGGCACATTTTACAACCAAGGTTGCAAAAATGATGTGTTGGCACACACAAAACATCATAACTTTTATTGTTTATAAGGGTCATTTCTATAACCCCACCATTAGTGCTTTTAAACACACTTTTTATAGAGTCATCATTATGGTCTATAAACACACCCAAACTTTTTAAATTATTGTAATTTGTCATATTTTTACCTCACAATCACAATGATAAAATATACAAATTACGCTAGTCAATTGTTTAAAAATACCTGTTTTTTTATAAAAACATATCAAAAAAGATATGTTTTACACCTTTATTTCTAAAAATTTTGTTAAAAAGTATTTAGAAAGGTTTGTTAAATTGCCATTTTCGTAAACCAAGCAAATTTCTATTTTTGGCAGTTCTTGCTTAACTTTTATTTCTAACAATTCGCCATTTTTTAAATCGTCCAAAATTAAATCTTTCATAACATAGCCGATGCCTGCATCTTTTTTTACCGCACTAATTATCATCTCGCTAGTATGAATATTTATTATGTTATTTAGTGTAACCTTATTGCTTTTCAATACTTCGTCTAAAGCTCTTCTGTTTGCTGTGTTTGGTATTGGTAAAATTATAGGATATTCCTGTAAATTTGTTAAGTTGCTAATCTTTTCTATTTTACTTAGTGGAAATTTATTGTTAACAAAAAAGCAATTTTCAAATTCCTTAATGGGTTTTACTTCTATATTCTTTTCTGTTACACGCACAGGGGCTGTATCTATAACAAAATTGAGTTCGTGCTTTTTTAATTGATTTAAAAGTTCGGTAGTAGTTTTGCTTACTATTGTTATTTCTATGTTAGGGTAAAGTTTATGAAATTTAGATATTGCTTCAAACAAATACACCGCACCTATTTGACTTGGCACACCTATTGTAATAGAGCCAATATCAATGCTGTCTAACTGCTTGATATCATTTTCTGTTTGATTAATTGTTTCAAAGATTTTTTCTACGGCACTAAAAAGCACCTTGCCTTTTTCCGTTAATTCCACACCATTAATTGCCCTATAAAAAAGTTGTGCATTATACACTTCTTCCAACTGTTTTATTGCACGACTTATTGCAGGTTGAGAGGTAAAATACTTTTCTGCGGTTTTGGTAATATTACCCTCTTTTGCCACATTATAAAAAGTTTTTAACAAATTTAAATTTACTTCGTTTAATTTCATAAAGCGATTATATCACAAAACAAATTTTAAACCAAACATTTTATTGGTTGTAGAAATTTAGTTTAAATTATAAAAAGCAAAATAATTTATTTGTATTAAATTATTTAATATGTTATAATTTTATTAAGAAATAAGGAGATAAAAATGAAAATTAAATCCATTAAAGCTTATGAAGCAATAGACAGCCGTGGTAACCCTACAGTAGAGTGTGAAGTAACTCTTGTTAACGGCGTTAAAGCAAATGCTCTTGTGCCAAGCGGTGCATCAACTGGGGAAAGAGAAGCTTTAGAATTGCGAGACGGTGGCACTCGTTTTTCTGGCAAAGGCGTTTTAAAAGCTGTTGAAAATGTTAACAAAATTATTGCAAAAGCTATTGTTGGTATGGACGTTAGCAAGCAAGAAGAAATTGATAAAAAAATGATTGCCTTAGATGGCACAGAATTTAAAACCAAACTGGGTGCAAATGCAATGCTTTCTGTAAGCCTTGCTGTGGCACGCGCAAATGCAATATACAAAAATAAAGAATTATTTAAAAGCCTAGGTAAAGGCAACTCATTACCTATGCCAATGCTTAACGTTATTAACGGTGGTGCGCATGCAAACAGCAGTGTAGATTTTCAAGAATATATGATTGTGCCAGTTGGCGCAAAAACAATGGCAGAGGCTGTGCGCATATCTGCAGAAGTGTTTGCAAGTTTAAAAAAGATTGTAAACAAAATGGGCTTTTCCACCGCTGTTGGTGACGAAGGTGGTTTTGCACCAAACTTTAAGGATAACGAGCAACCTTTAGAGGTTATTTGCGAGGCAATTAAAGCCGCTGGTTACACCCCTAAAAAAGATGTATGTATTGCATTGGATGTTGCTGCAAGCGAATTTTATAATGCAAAAACAAAGAAATACGAACTTAAAAAAAGCAACAGCGGAGAACTTACCACAGCACAAATGATAACATTACTTGCAAACCTTGTTAAGAAATACCCTATTATTTCTATAGAAGATGGTCTAGACCAAAACGACTGGGCTGGTTGGCAAAAGTTAAATACAAGGCTTGGCAATAAAATTCAAATTGTTGGGGATGATTTATTTGTAACCAACCCAACCTTTTTAAAACAAGGCATTGAATGTAAAGCTGCAAACGCAATTTTAATTAAGTTAAATCAAATTGGCACATTAACCGAAACCCTGCAAACCATCACCTTAGCAAAAGAAAATGGTTATGCAACAATAATCTCTCATCGCAGTGGCGAAACTGAAGATACTTTTATTGCAGACCTTGCTGTTGCCGTAGATGCTGGTCAAATAAAAACTGGTTCTATGTCTAGGTCTGAAAGAGTTGCAAAATACAATCAATTATTGCGCATAGAACGTGCATTAGGTAAAAAAGCAAAATTTAATTAATACATTTAATATTTTAAAATAAAAAAGGAACTATATGATAATTTCTATTGATGGACCAGCAGGAAGCGGAAAGTCTACCGTAGCCGGAAAACTTGCACATAAACTGGGGTTTGTTCATTTTAATTCTGGTAAGCTTTATCGTGCAATAACTGCACACCTTATTTATAACGATTTTGATTTAACAAATATCTCAACTACCACCATAAACTTTCCTGTTCAATTAGAGGCAAAATTTAAAAATGGTGTTCAACACGTATTTGTTAATGGTAAAGACTACACCCAACACTTATACGAAAATATTATTTCTGTAAATGCCCCACTTGTTAGCAAAAACCCCTACTTTAGAAGTGTAATTGATGTATGCCAAAGAGATTTTGCAAAACAATATAATTTAGTTGTAGATGGTAGAGATATTGGAAGTTTTGTTTTCCCTAATGCCGATATTAAATTTTATTTAGATTGTGCCATTGAAGAACGCGCAAGAAGAAGATTTAAAGAACTTGGCGGAACAGTTAACATGCAACAACTTATTAAAGAAATTGAAGAACGTGACCACATTGATAAAACAAAAAAAGTAGCTCCTCTTGTTGTGCCTAAGGGTGCACATGTTGTAGATTCTACAAACCTTACCATAAACGAAGTTGTAGAAGAATTATATAAAATTGTGCAAAAAACTAAACGCATATAATATGAATGTAATTAATCACCATTAATTTGGTGATTTTTTTCTTTATTATTGCGCTTTTTATCTATAATTGTTTAATATATTTATTTATAAAATTATATTCATATTCATTTAACTTTTATAATATATGCCCGCAAGGGGTAAAATTTATTAACAGCCCTATTGACAAATTACAAATATGTGGTAAAATAATTTTATACGGGGGTTAACATGATTTACGAGTTAAACAGAGCAAATAGCAAAAACGTTCAAAAACATTTAGGTTCTTTATTTAATTTTATAAAATCTCAAAGGGTAAAATCTGGCGCTTTTAAAAGTGCAAGCACTCACAACTATTGCATTGCTTTATTTATGGATGGTATATTATCTGCTTGCGATGTTGAAGAATTTGATTATTTTGATGAGCTTAAACGCAACCTAATTCCAGAAGTTGGTATGGGTGTTGATTACTACTCTTTTACTGATGGTTATATATATGCAAAAAATTTTAATACTTTTAAAGTTAATATTAAGTTAGAAGAGCTTTCAGATTTATTATGTCGCGAGATTGGTAAAAAAGTTGTTGAAACTCCATATAATAAAGAAGTAGACAAAATCAACTTTGATCACTATTCTTATAGGCTATTCATAACTATACTTGAAAATTACATAAATTCAGTAAAAAGCCAAGACCCTAATTTAGACAACGTTACGTTTAGCGAATATCTTCAAGTTCAGTTTACTGCAGTTGCAGTTAAGAAGATGAAAACAATTGTTGAAATGGCTGAAAGCGGCGATCTTGATGATTTTATTAATGCAATAGTTGGGGTTATTATTCCTAAAAATTAATGTCAAAATTAGTGTAATAAAAACAGTTAAAAATCATATAAAAATTTTAATTAGGTATTGACAAAATATCAATTATGTATTATAATTTAGTTATAAAAATAAATTCTTTGTTAAGGGAGGAGAATTATGATTGTAGATCCTAAAGTAATTATTAAGTTATTTAATGAGTATTTAGAGGGAGATAATAAAAAAGTAAAAGGGGACTATTCTTCTTTTGAAGCTTTCATTGCGTCTAGAAAAGGAAAGAAAGAACCATATTTTGACGGTTATGCAAAAGCTGACAGCATAGATCTTACTAAACTTGCTAAAACTGTTGATGGCGACTACAACGCTGACGATATAGTAAATAAGAAGTATGCTGAACTTTTAGTTTATTTGGCAAAAGAACCTCCACTAACAGTTAGAAATACAAAAGCTTCTCTTACCGAATATATTCGCCCACTATTATCTGCCCTTATCACTAAAGAAGCATATTTAAACATTAAACCTGTAGATAAAGCAGTTATTGCTACCGAAAGTAAAAAAACAGAAAATGCGTATGTTACTTTTATTTCTACTGAAGATATAGAAAAGTTAAATGAATTATTAACAACTACTGGTAACGGAATGTTAAGAACAAACGAAAAAATTCGTAAAACCAAACCATTGGCAAAGTTCTGGACAGTATTTAGAAAATACCTTCTCCCTCCTGTATTGGTTGGCGGAGCAGCTGCAACGGCAGGTTGGCTAACAACAATGTTTGTTCAAGCAGGAACTAATATATTATGGACTGGTAGCGTTGCAGGCACAGCATTATCATTTGGAGCACTTGGTGTTGCTGGCACACTTGGAGTTATTGGTGCTGTTAAAGCTGCAAAAGCATTTACAAGATTATATTATGAACGCAAATATGGCAGAACCGCTAAAAAGAATGATGCACTTTTAAATGAATTAAACGAATTTGATGAAGAACACATTACTAGTTATGACGATTTAGTTAAAACTGCTGGCGCCCTTCCAATAGTAAAATTAATGGAACTTATTAGAAAGAAAGATGAATTAATCTTAAAAAGAAGAGGCCTTGCAAGTTGGTTAAACCCATTAACTAGAACAATGAATCGTAATAGATTACACGAATTAATGCGTTATAAACAAAAACTTGCTGACATTGATGCAGCCGACCCATCTTACAGCAAACTTAAACTTTTAGAAAAACACCTTGACACTTTCTTATTAGCAAATATGGAAAACTACTTTAAACAAACTCGCAGAACAAAAAATAAAGCAAAATTCCAAAATGCAGATATAGAAGCTAAACATGTTATGCATTCTAAAAAACTAGTTGATGTGCGTAGTTACATAAATAAAAGACTTGCAGAAATAGCTTCTCTACATGTGTTTGGAGCAAACGCAGATCCTACCCTAATTATTGAAGCTACTGACATGAGAAAAGTTCAAAAAACCGAAGGTAAAACAAGCAAGAAAACTAAAAAGGCAACAAAGCCAGAAGTTAAGAAAGACAAACCTGTTAAGCACGAAGTTAACGGCAAAACTCTTTATGTAAAAGATGGAAAGATTTACACTGACGAAGAATGCAAAACAATAACTACAGATTATACCTTAAAACATGGTGCACCTGTTAAAACAGAAACTGATAAACCTAAAACAGAACTTGATAAAGTCCTAGAGGAAATAGACAAACTTATTAGCATAAAAGATGAAAAGGAGATAAAAAAAATGACCTATTCCGAACAAGTAGAGTACTTTGATAAATTAATTGCTTTGAAAAACAAACAATTACAAGCAGCTATTAAGGCTGGTGGATTTGAAAGCGAGATGTTGTTTAAAGCCTACCAAGAATCTATTAATGCTGAAATTGCAGACTTAGAAGCCAAACGTAAAGAAGCTGTTGCTAAATTATCAGAAGAAGAATCTATTGTAGTAAAGACCGTAAAATTAGGTCTTATAAAAAAACTAGAATTTAAATATAACAAAGTTACTGGTTTGGTAGATTCTGTAATAACTGCTGGTTACACCAGTGCTAGCCATAATGGTGAAGTTGGCTGGATTAGTAAAGATAGTAAATATTTCATAGACAACAAAGGAAATGTTACAGTTGTTTCTGACGAATTACAAAATGGTCTAAGAACAATCACTGTTGCTGGTGCAAAAAGAGAAATTAAGTATAAATATAAAACCGATGATGGCTCAGTTGTTTCTATCACCACATCAGGCTTTACTGTAAAAACTTATGAAGGTGAAGAAGGTTGGGTAAGCGCAGACGGAAGAGTGTTTATAAATAAAGATGCAAAAACAAAAGTTATTCCTCTTAAAAAAGTTTCTGCTGACGACGGCGCTACTTTATACTTAAATGAAACAACCAAAGAATTATTCACAGATGTAGACGGAGCTAAACCAGTAAAAAAAGACACTTATTTCATAGATGCTGCAGACAACGTTCTTGCCGTTTGGGAAGTTAAAGTTGTTAAAGATGAAGCTGAAAAAGTTGCTTACAATAGACAAACAAAGAAATTCTATAAAGAAGACAAGAAAACTATTTTAACTGATATTGAAATAGTTGGTGGCGAATTTGTTAGAAAAACCATATCTGCCCTAATTGAAAAAACATATGGATCAGATAAAGTTTGGGTAGACCCAACAAGCAAAAAGGTTTATAAAAATAATGCAGGTAAAGCTGGCGATGAATTAGCGGACCTCACCTACAATGGCACCGAAGTTATTGAAAAAGTTAAAACTAGAAAGAAATCTCCTAAAGAAATTGTTGAAGAACAAGAAACCACTGTTATAGCTATAGACGGCACTGAGGTTAAAGTTAAAGCTAAAGTTAAAGTTGTTGAAGGTAAAGATCCTCAAATTGTTGAAATTTTAGAAGTTTTAACTGCTGGCTACAAACTTAACGATAAAGGTGAAGTTATTAAAGCCACTACTACCAAGAAAAAGAAAACTGCTAAAATAGAAGAACAAGAAACCACCGTTAAAGCTACAGACGGCACCGAGGTTAAAGTTAAAGCTAAAGTTAAAGTTGTTGAAGGTAAAGATCCTCAAATTG
>CANDFN010000003.1 GCA_947384015.1 uncultured Clostridia bacterium
CCACAAAAACACCACACACGACACTCTTTCCCTACACGACGCTCTTCCGATCTAAAGAGTTTAAATAACTATATTGTAAACCTTGCCAATAAACTTATAAACCACTTTAACATTATTCATGTAACGGGTAAAGGAAATTTAACATTAAAATCTTTTAACAACTACAACTCTATTGAGATGTGCGACAACATGCCCGCTCTATACAACCTTGCAACCTTTGTAATTGGAAGAAGTGGCGCAGGGGTTACAGCAGAATGTTTTTATAAGCAGTTGCCTATGTTGCTTGTTCCATTAGAAAACAAATCTTCCCGAGGCGACCAAGTTCAAAATGCAGAATATTACAAAAATTTAGGAGTATCCCAAGTTTTACACGAACAGAACTTGACCGACGACAAAATGCTAGCCGAAATTGAAACTTTTTATAAAGATATTAACAAATATAAAATAGCCTACTCCCACTTAAAAATCAAAAACGGAAAAGAAAGGGTTTTAGAATTAATTACTAACTACATAAAATAAAAAAACCGAGAATCTCGGTTTTTTGTTTACACTATTATTATTGATATCTTTTAAAGATTTCCATAGCTTCTTCAAGAACATCATATTTGCCTTGAGTTACACTTTTTTTAACGCAATCTATTAAATGATTACATAAAATCATGTTGGTGACACTGCGAATAGATTTATAACTAGAAGAAAGTTGGATTAAAACATCTTCGTAAGGGCGACCTTCATCTATCATATTAACTATTCCTTTTAATTGCCCAGTTACACGATTTAGACGGGTGCGCAAAACCTTGGTGTCTTCTTCTACCCAATAATATTTTTTCTTTTCAACAGTTTCTGGTGTTTTTGTTTCTTCTTTTGTTTTCTTTGTATTTGCCATATATACCCCCATACCTATGTATATATTCTAATAACATAAAATCATCTTGTCAACTATTTTTTTACTTTTATAAAAAAATTAGGCTAATTTAATTAAATTAACCTAATTTTATGTTTATATTTATTAACCCTTTGTAGCCATAGCTATATTAAAGAAAGTCTCGTCATCAGTAACTTCCTTTATTACTTTTACAACTTCTGGCAATTTAATTGTTTGTTTCTCATCTCTTAACTCTATTTCCATAATAGCTTTATCTTTCCAAAACGGATAAATATCAATCTCATAATATTGATTCTTATACATTAAACAATATCTTGTTTTTCTTATTTGCTTTTTAGTTGTGTCCGCATCCAAAAGCAATTTAATGTATTCGTCTTTAGAAATACGAGACTCCACCTCCAATCTTTTTAAACCATCTAGTTTCTTTTTAGTAGTTTTTGTATAAATAAAGCTACCATTTAAACCTCGTTGTCTAATGCGAGTTTCTTCCCCATTAAAGGTTTTTAAATAGGTTTGAATTATGTCCACTTTTTGACAGTTTGGCAATTTTTCTAAAGCCTCTAAATTAGGGTATTCAATTAAAAACTTACGTTCAATTTCGCATGGCTCTGGCTCTCCTAAGAAACGAGATATCTCTTTCATCAACCTTTGCATCTTCTTTTCAAAATTAGTAGAGTTGTCTATTACTCTTAAATGAGGATGCCCAACCCAAGCATTCATTGTAGCGGAGTCTTTTTCTTTTGCCTCTTCCGCAGTTTCTAATCTAGCCTGATTATTTGCCAAAGTATAATATTCCTCCGCGCCTTTAGCTGCAGTTACTAAATGGAACACAGCATCATAACTATCTCGTAATTGAATCTCATTTAAGTTTAAAGTTTTTAATGCCCTAGCATACTCATTTGGTGTCATATATGCTTTACAATCTAAGCACCCTCTATCACACACCAAAAGAATTTTATCAAATTTAGAATTTTTTGCAGCCTCTTCAAATAATTGTTCCTTCATAATTTGTAATTTTAAAATTGCGGTTTCAAAATTTAAATTTGTATCTATCGTCCAAGGAGCAACCCCTCCAATAATTAATTCGGAAGCAGATTCTGGAACAAACAACACCAAATAGCCTTTTTTAGAGAATTCGGTTTGCAACCAACTAAGCGCAGTAGATTTCCCCGAACAAGGACCTCCTGTTATAACTATTTTATTGATGTGCTTTATTTCTTTCTTTTTTGTTTCTACCAAATCTTCTACAGAAACATTAAATATTTTAGCAAGTTTTAGCAACTGTTCAATAGAAGGTTTTGCATTTCCGTTCTCCCATTTGGAAACCGCTTTATTAGAAACGCCCAACATTTCTGCCAACTTGTTTTGAGATAAACTTTCAGCCTTCCTTAATTCATAAATTTTTGTTCCAAACTCGTAATCCTTCATAACATCCTCCAACTATTAACATTATACAAACTAGATATCGCTTTAGCAACGATTTTTTGTCTACCAATGGTAGAACTTTTAAAGCGGCCATATTATTATATTTAATAAAAAACCGCATAGCTAGTAATATACGGTTTTTATAATATTAACATGTATTCAATCACAAAAAGCTTTTGCAGGCTAAACAAATTTATCTTAACAGCCAACAGTAGTATTTATCTTTTTTAAGCACTCTTCTAAACATATTAATTGTTGGCTTATTTTTAAATATTGTTCTTTTGTAAGGTTTTTATATTCTTTTTCATTAAAAATTAGGCAATCAAATGAAACCTTAAAACTCTGTTTACAGTATTTCAAAAACTCTTCCCTGTCTGCCAATTTCTCATCTTCGTAAAATAATACATCTGTTTGTTCATCCTCTAAAAAGTCCATCATAACTGTTGCAAATTGCTTTGCTTCAGTTTCACCTCGCACATTGATATCATCTAACCTTAGCTGGTAAGTGTTTGTATCTATATCTTTAATTTCTAAAAACTGATGATAATCCATTAATCTGTTTGTAAAACTTTTAATAATCTTTGGCTTTAATTGTAAAATTTTTGTTTCATCCTTAGATTTCCACACTTTGTTATAACAAGATATATAATAAGTGCCATCACATTCCCACATCATTATTGGTAAATTCGTATCTTCTTTTGTTTTTAAAAATTTAATTAATTCTTGCTCGTTACCTTTAAATTTTACTCCGTTAAGATTATATTCATAACTGTTTTCTTCGGGATTGAAAGTTACAAAGTATGTGTTTTTAAGATCATTATCATACATGGCTTCTCTATACTTGCATACCGAGTTTGGAAAAATTCTCTCATCATCCTTTTGCCAATATTTATAAGCATAAGCTTGCATTTCTTTATCCAACAATTGATATAATTCTTCGCAACAAGGAATACATACCTCTAATTCCATTTCATACATTTTATCAACAGCCAATTTTTCTTCTTCTGTTTTTGCCGAACTTCTTTCCAAAAAGTGATTAATAATTAAGGTTAGCAATCTGTGGTTTCCATCATCACCATTATAAAATTTACCGTCAATAGAAATGTCTATTGGCCCTTTGTGTTCTCTAGTCTGCTCAAAACTTTGCTTTATACTCAAACTATCTTTTCCAATATTTTCCCAAACAAGCGGATTATGCGCCGAATTTCTATATAAAAACCAATCTATCAGCCTAGTTTGCTCTTTACTGCCATAGCCTGAATTTTCAAAATCACTTGGCAACAAAGTTACTTTTACAGGTTTTATGCCAACACTTGATAAATAAACTTTTTGGGCGTCTATATCAAATTCTTTATATTCTTTAATTTTTCTTTCCCTAAAAAAGAAGTGTTTAACCTCGGGGTCGTCTAAAGACAAACCATGGCGAGACAAAACTTCTTTTAATCTAGCAAAAACCTCTTCATCATTCATATTTGTATTATATCATAAATGTCCGCTTTTTGCAATAGCCCACCAACCTAAATTGCCAACAAAAACGAATGATGTTTTGTCTTTTCCCCATCTAAACATTCGTTTAGCGAGGTCCCCATTTAAGTTCTCGCCCTAAACAGCTAACAAAAAACCGCATAATTTACTTATGCGGTTTTGTCTGGCGCCTCGTGTAGGGCTCGAACCTACAACCTATCGGTTAACAGCCGAGTGCTCCACCATTGAGCTAACGAGGCAGGTTGACAACGAGATTATTATATAATAAAATAAATTCATTGTCAACATTTTTTATAAATATTTTAAAATTTTAGTTATTTGTTTTTAAGCAACCAGCACAAACTGATTATTTGTAAGCCTTGTAAACAAGGCATTTTTATTTAATATGCTTATATAATATAGTTTTGTAACCGTGCTTATTGCTTCGGTTTTAAGCACATTTGCATCATCTTCTGTTATAACCGCATTTTTTACAGTGCGTAAATTTACTAAATCTCCAGTATAAACATACTGGCTATAAATACCACCCACGTTAGAGTAATAAACTTTTATAGGCGCGTATTCAGTTTCCCCATTAATAGAAACCGCATAACTTTCATATTGTTTAAATAGTGAACTTCCAGCATAAAAGTTTTGATTAAAACTTATACCCAAAAGGTCTAACACTGTTGGAACAACATCATAAGCAGAACAGAAAAGGTCATACTCAGTATAATCATATTCGTTTAAACTGTCTGCATTTACTCTTTTTAGTCCTGGACTAGAAAGGATAAATGGAATGGTGTCTAGTTCTATTATATTTTCAACTTCATTACTGCTAAACCCTTTAATGTCGTAAGTTAATCCATTATAATAAGCATAGTGGTCGCTATAAAGCAACATTGTTGTTTTATCATAGATTCCATATTCTTTAAGTTGACTAATAATTTTACCTATAGCCTCATCCATGCCCATAACTGCACATTCATAATTAATTGCATATTCACAGAATTGAGGATTATTGCCATAGTTTTTAATTAAATTTTTATAAAAATTAGAATAGACATCTATATCATTAAAATCTTCTTTTAGTTTATAATTGCCATCCTCATCCAATTCGCAATTCTCTTTGCCATATATTACACAATTGCGGTATTTTACATGGTCGCCATTATTAACATTATAGTCATAATTACCATGAGATGACACATTTAAGTAGAATGTATAGAATGGAGAATTTTCTTCCATTGAATCGTAAGGAACAATAACATCCATAGCCTCATCAACAAAATCAGCCTCACACATCCAGTGATGGAATTTTATGTCATCACCAGTATAAACCTGGTTACCATTTTTATCAACTATATCGTTTTTCCCAAACACTTTATCAAAACCTATATTATTATGAGTTGCAGATCTATTGTAAAATTCTGTTGTATGAGAATGAACATAGGATGTTTTATAACCCAACCTATTTAAAACACTAGGCAAGGTATAACCAAAAGTGTTTAATTGTTTATCATAACCATTACCAGCAATGTCGCTTAAGTTTTGCCCTATTGGATAACTACCCATTATACCAAAACCTTCGCTAATATTGGTTTTAGACTTTGCAAAGAAATTTTTTGCCACCATACCATCGTCAGTTCCACCATTTTCAGCAGTGTCTTCTGTCATGTCATCACCATATATTAAGCTATATATATTTGGAGTTAATTCTGCCGAAAGGTTTTTAAGGTCCGGGTCGTAAGTTCCATTGCCAAAAGCAAACCATTCCAACGATTCCATCATTATAACTATTACATTATTTCCACTATCAGCACCAAACACTGGAGAATTATCATACATCTTTCCTGCATTGAAATAATCCACTGTAGCATTTATCGTTTCTTTTTTATTTGCTTGATAGTCGCTTAATAATAGGTTTGTGTAAAAACCATATGTTCCAAATTTACGATAACTTGCCTCCTTCATAAAGGTCGTGTTCATCAAAAAAGACTCTGAAGTAGCATATTCTGTGCCCAAACCGGATGTTGTGTTAAAGGTTTGTCTATAACCAAAAACCGTGCCAAGTGAAATAAGTTCAAAACAAGCAAATATTGCAACAAAAAGCATTGCATAATGACTTTTTAATTTTATCTTTTGTTTTTTACACTTTCTTAAAAGCAAAAAGCCTGATATGATTATTGCCAACACCACCAACACCAGTTGTGCAACCAATTTAAAATTAAAGAAACCACTATTAGAAGCATCGGCCGCTTCTTTTATAAGCTTAAACATATCAAATGTAAAAATTTCTCCAACATATACGCAATAAAGAGTGTAGTTTGCATAAATTAATATTGCATGTAGAATTATAAAAATTGTGCTTAAAATATATTGAACCATATAATTAGGTATTGCAAATATAATCATACCTAGAAATAAGACTATTGCTATATCGTAAATCCAATATTCTGGAAAAACACCAAAGCCCAAGGTATGGAAACAAACAATCTCTAATAAAATAGAGCCAATTAACAAATATAGCATCATAACGAATTTATTTGCTAAAACCTTAGACATATATTTATATTATACACCTTAAATTTAACCATTGTCAAGAATAAGTCAGAATTTTGTGTTATATTATTATTTTTAACTTTTAACAAAGCAATATACTAAAATGAAAATTAATTAAAACAATTGACCAATTTTAATATTGTGTGTATAATATATGTATGCTAAAACCTAGCAAAAAGGAGAAACTTTATGGCAAAAGTTAAATTTAAAGCCACAGATTTAATTTGTGATGTGCTTAAAAAAACAGAAAATGCTGCAGATATACTTATAAGTTTTGGTTTCCACTGCCTTGGTTGTCCTTCTGCCCAAATGGAAACTTTGGAAGAAGCTTGTATGGTTCATGGCATTGACATCAAAGCTGTTTTAAAAGCATTAAACGCTTAAAAAAGCACTATTAAGTGCTTTTTTATTTTGAACAAAAAACACGGGATTAAACCCGTGTTTTTTAATTGCGACGACGTTTGATGCTAGAATCTTTTTCAAGTTCTTTTCTTGTTTGAGCAATCTTTTTATTTTCTTCAGCAATTTGTGCGTCTATCTCTTTTAGATATGCTTCTAACTCGTCTAATTGGTCAACTGATGCAACCTCTTTTTTTGGTCTGCCAGCTGAACGTTTTGGTTGAACTGTTGTTGTAGCCTTTTTTGGTCTACCAACTTTTTTTTGCTGAGCAGTTGATGTGGTAGTTGTAGTTGCTTTTTTAGGCCTGCCCACCTTTTTTGTTGTAGTAGATGCTACTGCTGTTTCTGCTTTTTTAGGTCTGCCTGGTCGTCTTGTTGAAACGGCTAAGCTTTTTGCTTTTTGTTCTTCAGTTTTCTTAGGTCTACCCCTACCTCTTTTTTCTGCAGGTTCAGTTACAACTTTTCTTGGTCTACCTGGGCTCTTTACAATTTTTGGCGCAGGTTTACTCTCAACCTCAGGTTCAGATTCTTCCTCTTCATCTTCTTCATCAAGATAGTCAAAACTGAAATCATTTATGTCCTGTATGTCCTGTTCGGTTGCTGTAGTGGGTTTTTCTTCCTGCACTGGTTCTTCATCCAAATAATTAAACGATAAAGGCTCCTCTATTTTTTGTGGCACTTGAGTGTTTGTGGTAGGTTCTTCATCCAAATAATTAAAGGTAAAGCCTGAAGCATCTGTTACTTGATTGTTCTCTTCTGCTTCTTCAGCATAGTTAAATGAAAAGTCTTCATTCTCTTTTTTTTCTGATACAGGAGTGCTATCCTTTAACAAATCATCAACAACCTTACCGGATTCACCATCGTCATCTTCATCTTTCTTAGCTTTACCCATAGAGTTTGCAACTTTTGCAAGTTCAGCAAGATTTGTGTTTTCGCCAGAATTAATAATCTTACTATTTAGTTGTTGGTTTTGTGCATAGATATTATTTAATTCTTGATCTTTTGCAGCAAGCTTTTCTTCCAAAGTTTTAATTTCTGCTTTAAGTTTTAACTTTTGTTGTTGTTCGCGTTCATCAACCAACTTCTTAGCAGCGTCATAAACCTTGTTGCTATAAGTGCTAAACTCACTCATCATTCCCTTTTCCAAGGTAACACGAGATTGTTTAATTTCGTTTTCTAAATTGGTAAGTTCTGCTTGGAAGTTTTCCATAACTCGTTTGTGGTTTTCGTTCGCAGAATCGTAATCACGTTCCAAGTTACGTTGACGATCCAATTCTTGTTGTTGTTGTTTCTTTAGATAGTTAGCCTCAATAGAAGAGCTAACTTGTTCTAATTGTTCTTTAAAGTTAGCAAATGATTCCTTACTAACTTGCATTTGTCTTTGATATTCTTTAGTTGCTTCCCTAAAGTTTAATTCCTCTTGAGTTATTTCAGAGTTAATTTGTTCTACATCTTGAAGATATTTTTTGCGTTCTGCAATATAGTTTTCGGCTTCTTGCATTGCACGCTCTAAAACCAGTGAAGACTCAATACCAGCTTCATCAAAATTGAATTTTTCGTGTTCAATATTTTTTAACCTAGCACGGTCAAGTTCTCTCTTCTCTTCCTCTGCACGTCTTTGCAAATATGCATAAAGAATTGGTATACCACGCTTAATTTCGTTTTTATCAAACAATACTTCATAGTCAACATATTCTGGAATTGTAGATGTAGCTTTGTCCATATTAATTGTAAAGTATTGATAGTTTGCATAGATATCTGCAACAATGGCATTATATCTTGCATCCATAAAAATTGTAACAACATAATTTAACAATAAAATTAAAACAGGAGTTATAAGCATGTGTTGGAAGAACCAACCCACATCCGTTAAATTTTCATACATGCAATAAGCATTAAACAAAACCGATAAAAGCACATATATGTAAGACAAAATGTTCATTACTTTTACAGCGCGTTTATAACCACTGTTTTTTAATGGACTAGAAACACAAATATCAAAAGACATATATGCACTTGCTTTGTCTTCACGATAAAGCACAAATTGTTGCCATTGTTTACGAAGTTGTTTTGGCACGCCATTAGATTTCATCATATTGTTAAATTGAAATAAATTGTCTTCCGTAATTTGTGGATTGCTTGCAAAATAGTTGTTAAATTTATCTATAGATTTAATCAATTTAGATTCGTATGTTCTAGAACAAACAATTATTACAATTATCATTGTTGCTAAAAACAAAGCCGCAAATAACCATAAAATATGATTAAATGTAAAATAATCACCAAATGATAGGAAGAATTTATCTAATTCATCAAATAAATTCATATTAAAACCCCCTTGTAAAATATAAATATTTTATATTGTTATTATAACACAAAAAAATTATAATTACTAATATTTTTTAGTATTTTTAAAATAATTTTTAATTAATTATTTATTAATTTATTTTATTAATTTATTAATTATTAAATTTATTTATAGTTTAGTTATTCATTAAAAATATTTGACTAAAATAAAATATTAATATACAATAAAATTAAGGAGAAATTATGTTTGGAGTTTATTTTATTTATTATATTTTAGGTATTGTTTTAATACCCGGAATTATATTAGGAATTTTTGCCCAAACAAAAGTTCATACCACTTTTAATAAATATAATCAAATAGAAACAAAGCATGGTCAAACCGCACATCAAGTTGCACGTTTTATGCTAGATGCTGGCGGTTGCACAGAAACTAATATTGTTCCAATTAAAGGAGAATTAACCGATAATTTTAATCCTAAAACCAACACTGTAAGTTTATCTCAATCGGTATACAATAAAAATACTGTTGGCGCAGTTGGCGTTGCAGCACACGAGATTGGTCATGTTTTCCAACACAAACAAGGTTATGCCCCAATAAAAGCCAGAAACGCACTTGTGCCTATTTTAAACCTATCAAGTTTCTTTGTTTGGCCATTAATTTTAATTGGCTTAATAATGGAGATTCTCTACTACACCACTGCTGCAAATTGGTTAATTTATATAGGTTTGGGTTTATACGCACTTAACACACTATTTTGTTTAATTACTTTACCTGTAGAATTAAACGCAAGCAAACGTGCATATAAAATGCTTGTTGCAAGTGGAGAAATGGACACAGAAGAAGCAGAGGGTGTTAAAAAAGTTTTAAACGCGGCAGCTTGGACTTATGTTGCAGCATTGGTTACAAGTATATTATCTTTAATAAGATTAATTTTATTAGTAGTTTTAAGCAGAGGGAATAATAAAAATTAAAAATAAAAAGCTTCCAAATTATATGGAAGTTTTTTATAAATATTTTTACATATTATTTAAATTATTTTTATATTAAATTTAATATTTTTTAATTAATTTAAATTAAATATTTTTTTGCACGTATTTTACTAAAATTTGTGCCTATTTCGTATGGTGATGTGTGCAAATAATTTGCATAATAAAATAAATTATTTTCTTTATTTATTATATAAATACTTTCTCCTAATTTTATATTAACATCTGTAACGTCTAGCATAAAACAATCCATACAAACGTTAAGCACAGAACAGGCCTTGCCTTTTACAAAAATTTTACAACCTATTAAACCATGTAAAAAACCGTCTGCATAGCCTAAAGACACAACAGCCACTCTCATCTTTTTTGGTGCTACAAAATTGTAATCGTAACCCACAACAGCCCCTCGCATAACTGTGTTTATTTGCAATATCTTTGCTGTAATTTTAACCACCGGTTTAAAAGGAAAACTATCATTATAAAGTTTAAAGCCAACCCTAACCATATCTAAATTATGTTTTGTTATATTTGCGCTATTGTCGGCATGCACAATAGGATTAAACCCTTGTTGTTTAATAATTGCAACCGCTTTTTCTAACAGTTTATATTGACAGTCTACAAAGTTGTCCGCTGTAGCGAAATGTGTAAACACTCCTTCTAAAATTAATTTGCTTTCTGCTATTAATTTTAAAGCACGTTTTAATTGACAAAGCTTTAAACCAAACCTATTCATCCCAGTGTTTATTTTTAAATGAATGTTAACTTTTTTATTTAGCGAAATTAGATATTTAATATCTTTAATACTGCAACAGGTGTAAGAATAATCCTTTATTTCGCCTTGTTCTAATGCCCCTACTATTAATATTTTGTTTTTAGATATTGCTCTAACCTCATCTGCTTCACTTACATTTACCACACCAAAATAATCCACCTTGTTGTTTAAAATAGAAACAACTTCCTTTAAACCCACCCCATAAGCATTTGCCTTAACCATTGCGCAAACTTTAGCGTTGGTTTTTTTCTTTATTATTCTTAAGTTATGTAATAAGTTGGCTTTACTAATATAAAAACTGTTAAACATATTTTTTTATATGTTTTTATTTTAAAATATGTAAAAAGGAACTGTTAATAACCAATTCCTTTTTATAAAGCATTTAGTTTATACAATTTAATTATTAGTATTATCTTATTTATTTGAGTGAATAGAGAATTCGCATCCGCAATAGTTTTGCCTATATATTCCACGTTCGGCAGAAATTTTTGTGCTTTGCAAATAACCATTCTCTTTTTTAAAATCGGCATACAAATATTTAATGCCAAATTCTTTTTCCAATTCTTCACCTGTTTGGTTTATAAATTCTGTATCTTTATGTGGGCTTATTGATAATGTTGTTGTTGCATAATCTGAGCCAATATTTTTAGCATACTCAAAAGCATAACGCATACGCATAGCAATACATGCCCTGCATCTAATGCCACCTTCTTCAACTTGTTCCATGCCCGTAACAGTTTGTAAAAAATCTTTATGATTATACTTTGTATCTGCCAAGTTTACATTTAATTTTTTAAACTGTTCTTTTCTTTTTAAATATTCACTTTCTGGGTAAATGTTTGGATTATAATACACATAAGTTATATTAAAATATTGCTCTAGCCTAGGAATAACTGCACTACTGCAAGGTGCACAACAAACATGCAAAACTAAACTAGGCTTACCTCTAAGCCCATTTAGTTGATTATGCATAAACTTGTTATAATCTATCTTCATGCACTAATTATAGCCCACACAAATAAAATTGTCAACCTTGTTTCTTTTTTATTTACTGCAACTATCTATTACAAAAAAAGTTGCATGCTCTTGCACACAACTCTTTTTATTTACATTGGTTTAAATTTTAATCGGACCACATCAACTATTGTTTCAGTTCCATCTATATCGTCAAATGTTCTTGTTACTGCAATTTCAAAATTGCTGTTAAGCACTTTGTATATAACATTTGTTCCGTCTTCTAAAGGTTGTTGCCCTAATGAAATTATTTCTAATTCCGTATCATTAAAGCTTATTTCATAGCCCTCTGTATTATTAGGAATAAATCCAGACAGGTCTATTTTTAAGAAAACATCTTCGTTTGTTAAAGTTTTATACATTACATTATCGCCAGCAATATATAAGTATTGAACATTGCTTATATAAGGTCTACTGTTTGAATCTGAACCAGTGTTTGCTTTTAACAAGTCTATAGCCACTTTACCTTCAGTTTGATTGGTGATTATTACCTTTTCGCCGTTTAAGGTGCTCTTGTCCCAAGAATCGTAACCACCAAGATTCAAACCTACCATATAGCACATATAATTTAGGTCTTCAACTTGTGCACCTTCTACATTTAAGCTGTTTAAACTTAATACATTTACAAATGGGGTTTTTACTTTAACGCCGTTATACATGTTACAATCAAACATTGCAACATCATTAACATAAAGATTTCCATTTACAACCAAATTACCTTGTTGGTCAAGCCCATAATTTAGAGCATTTACAAAGTTAGAATAAGTGTTAACTTCATTTGCTGAATTTTGGTCCATAACACCAACAGCCAAGCCTAAAACCCTGTAAGCTGATAAGGACAAACCATAATCAAAGTTATCTGTTTGCCTTAAACCATAAGTGTAGAATTTGCTTAAGTTTTGCAACCAATATTTAATTGTATTTGCAGACACTGTAGAATTTACAATGTTTTCGCTTATTGCAATCACATTATTAAAGTCTGATGGAGTTAAAGACGAAATCTGGTTAGTTAAAGTGTTTATATTGTAAACTGGAACTTCTGTTGGGATTGCACCCTCGCTTGCTAGTGAAATTTTGTTTAAACCTGCTGGGTAATTTTTTGCGGTGTTTATGCTATACATTGCACCAACAATACCAGCTGTAACTTCAAACGAGTTAGAGTTTGCAACCATTAGGCTACCGTCATAATAGCAGTTATAAACCGAGCCCGCAATGTTTCTACCAACAATACCAGCCACAATACTTGTGCTACCAAAGGTGTTGGCTTTTATAATATCAAGTTCTGCCGAACTATTCATGACAAGTCCGCCAAGGTTTAGACCAACAACACCTGCCACTGTAGTATAAGAGTCATCAAACAATGTATTGTTCCCTGCAGCAGTGTAAACGATATTTACCTTATCTATAACCCCACGGTTTTCGCCTACTACACCGCCAGAATATTGATAGCCACCAAGTTTATACCCTGAAATTTGAATGTCTGCGTCTTTTAAATATACAAGTTCGCCAACCATACCGATGGTAGACCCAACCGTGTTACCAATAGCGGTTATACTGCCTTCTACTATTACATCTTGAATATAACTATAGTTGTTTAATGTTCTATTTTGATTAACAATACCGTCTGTGTAACCGTCTGCAATACCAAACAATGAACCAGAATATGATACATCCTTTAAGTTTGCAGAAACAGTTCTGCCATTATTTGCAGACAAGTAAACATCATAATTTACTGAGCTTGCAGTGTATGCACTGTTTACGCTTATATTAGAATAAATTTTTTCTACTGCAAAACTTCCGCGAATAACACCCGCCAAACCACCTACAGCATTATTTCCCAATATTGTAGAGGTAGAATTTAAAGTTATGTTATACAAGTTATAGCCTGTAATAATACCTGCCAATGTGCCTACTGCTTGGGTTTTTATTGCCCTAACATCGGCATATAATAAATTAATATTTCTAACCGAATTAACAACGCTATTAGTTGCTTCCATTGTAGCAAACAAGCCTACAGCATCTAAACTTTCTTGAGTATACAACAGAACATTAGAGATATTCATTCCATTACCCTGAATGTTACCTTGGAAATTTACAGTGCTACTTTCTGGCCTTGTGTTTTCAAAGTCTATGTCTGCAACCAATCTATAATAACTTGTGCGGTTATTATTGTTAAAGTAAGTGTTCCAACTGTTAACATCATATATTAAGTAAGGATACTCTTTTGTTCCGTAGTTTGAGTAATCTACATTTTTAGTAAAGATTACCACTCCGTTTGGGTCTACAGAACTTTCTTCTGTAATAGTTTTATAACCATTATATATTGTAATGTTATCTTGTTGATCTACAGCATAACCGTTAGGAGTTTTAAATGGTGTAGTTTCCTCGGTTGCTACAAGTTGAGGTAAGTTATTTTTTATTGTCCAAATTGCAGTAGCGTTATCTCCAAACGTCCAATCTTTATAAGAAGTTTGTGAATACATGTCTCTTTCAAATATTACATTTAAGCCTTTTATGCCATTTGTTGTTGATTCCAATTCATTATTATCAATTATAATAAAGGAATTTTCCACATTTCCAATACCTCTTGGCGCAAACAAGTTAGCATTATTTGTAGCCTCCCCACCATTTATATACGCGTAAACATTAGAGATATTACCAGAGTTTTGCGCTACAAAACCATTAAATGTATTGCTGTTAGAACCCAAAGTTTCCATTATTATGTAACTATTACTTATAGTTCCACTATTGCTGAATACAAAGCCTGCAGATTCGTCCTTAGTGGACATATTACCAATCACATCTCCATTAGGAATACGTCTGCTTTCGCCAAGTTGTTCGTTTGTTTCGTATCTGTAACGTTGGCTTGAACCAATGTCTACATAACTCATTAAAATTTGCCCATTGTTTCTAATTGCAAAACCAGCCGAATTAACTTTAACAGAATCTATAGTTTGGTTGCCATAATAGATGTAGATTAAGCCTTTACCCTTATCTTCTTCACCATCCTCGTAATGCAAGTTTGTGCTAGCATCAAAGTAAGAGGCAACTATTTTACCCATATTTTCTGCCACAAAGCCACCAACATTTGCCATAGCTGCAATTTTTAATTCGCTTATAGAGTTGGTTATATAGCCAGAGGTTGAGTTTATTGTAACTAAACCACCAATATCAAAGTCTATCTCTCTGTTAGACACCTCAAGCGCTGGGGTTTCTACAGCAAAAGTGCCTATAACTTTACAGTTACTTATCATGCCATTATTAGTTACTGCTATACCACCAAACTTTGCACTATTATAAGCATAGCCATCAGCACCCAGATTATAATAATTGCTTATTATAAAACCATTTGCCGAAGCTGGTGAGATTTTTGTTTCGTTACCTGCAGAATTTACTAAACTATAATTAACTTGCAAGTTCATAAGCAAAGTTGTTTCGCTTATTTCTGTAAATAAACCTGCAACTATGTCTGTGCCTGTAAATGGCGCAAAACTTTTTATTGTTATTGTGTGACCATTACCGTCAAAGGTATGAACATCTAAACTCATAGGCGAATAGTTTGTAAGCACTAAATCTCTAGCTAAGATGTAGTTACTACCTGCCCCCATTGCCATGTTTATGAACTCTTCCTCATTTCTAATAAGGTCTGGTTCAAACTCTGTTGTTGCAGGGGCAAAATTAAGCGTAAAGCCTTTTTGGAAATGAACTGCGTCTGCTTCTAAATTATAAACATCAATCTCGTAACCATTGTTGCCATCAACCAAGTTAAAGGCTAAAGACATTGCTTTTACTTTATTTTTTGTAACAGTAAGTGTTTTTTCGTCAATATTATAAACAACACCTAAATCTGCTACGTTTTGGCTAATTTCTTCTGTAGAATAATGTTTATTATCTTCATCAATCCAAGTTAAGTATTCGCCAGAATTTAGCCCTGTTAAAATTCTATAAACAGCACCTAAACTTCCAGTGTTAGGAAGTTCGCCCTCGTAATCGCTAACACGATAACTTAAGCTGTCATCACCATTATCGTAGAAACTAATATCAGTATTGGCAAAATAGAATTCAAATGGAATTGTTTGACCAAAATTACCATAGACCTCGTCACCTGTTGCCGTAGCACGAGACGTTGTTACGCTTACTCCATGCACAACAAATGGAACAAGGTTAAACACTAATTCGGTTTTTCCAGTTTCAATAGTTCCGTTTGTAAGAGTTGATGTTGTGGTAAATGTTATTTTTAATTGTTTATTTAATAATCTGTCAACATCGCCAACTGTTCCTAAATATTGTAACCTATAATAGCTATTACCTATATAATTAATAGAATATAAGTTGTTATCGCCCTCGCTAGCATCTATTAGATTAATTTCGTAATCTACATTACCATCGCTGTTAGAGGTGGTTACCCTAAAGTTTGCATTTGTTCCAACAGCCAAGCTCTCTTGTCTTGTAGAGGTGGTATCTTCAGTCCACACAGACGAACCGTTTGGTGCAAAGTATGTAACTTGAACACCTGGCAACATGCGAACTTCTATTCTTATGGTTGCAGGTTGTGCAACTAATGTTCCGTCATTTAAGTATGCCCTAACTTCAATAGTGTGAGGAATACTTGCATAGGTGCTACTAATTGCAGTAGCAACATACATTCTGTTTATAAACTTGCCATCTTTATCCCTAACTTTAATTAAGCGAATACCCAAACCGTCAGCAGTAGGAGTATCGTAATTAGAAAGGCGGTTGCCACCCACTCCATCTATTTGAGCAAACATAATTTCTTGTTGCCCTGTAATGTCGCGGATTTCTAAATAGTCGTAATAGCCAGTAACAGGCACAGTATCTATAATAATTAAGCCGTTGCCATAAGGCTGAATTGTGTTAGTTTGTTCTATATCTGTTGAGGTATAAATATAGTTTTTAATGTTAAAGTTTTCTACCCTTTGAGGAAGTAACGTGTATTGAACCGAAGTAGACAAGTTATTATCCACACCAAACACATTAAACCTTAACATAAACTCAACTGGGACTTCGCTTTGCGTTGTTTTAAATCTTAAATTAAAGTTAATTGTTTGCTGTTTTAAATTCTCGTTCCAATTATAACCAATATAGTCAAGTTCAATATATTTATCAGCTACCAGTTGACATTCATCTGCAACATTTATTAATAACTCAAAATATCCAAGATTATTTACATTGTCTTTATCAAACCAATTTGTGCCATTGTCTATTACTTGCTCTAAATCGGTAGAAATATATGCTGTTATTGGATATGCAAAGTCTGGATAAACCACAGCAGAAGACAAACTAAAGTTTACTGAAGTTGGGCCTGTTGCTGTAACAACTTTTATTGTGCGAGCGTTCTTTGTATCGGTTAATAAAATTGTTTCTCCGTCTAAACTTAATAGGATTGGTGTAATTGTTAAATCAACCTCTCCGCCAGCATTTATTGCTGTTAAGTATAAATAAGGATTAATAATTGCAAAATATTGATTTGTATCTTCATCCCACTTAAACTCAGCATCTCTAATTGATACAAATCTGTTAACATTTTCTGTGGTTAAATCTGCAGTTGTTGTTAGTAATAATTTATAATTAGCATTTGTGTAATAAGAATAATCTAGCCCAGAAATGTTGCCTGTGTAATTTAAATATAATATTGCACTTTTGTTTAATTGAATTTTTACATTTGTGGCTTGAACCAATGAAGTAGAACTATCTGTTACCTTAAATTCGTTACCCATTGGATACATTGTTTGAAGGTTAATAGTTGCCTGACATTGAGAGTTTAACACAGATATGAATGTAATTGTAGTTGAGCCAATACCACGAACAACCAGTTGATCCCCAACAACTTCTACAATATCTCTATTTCCAGAAATTGCGGTTAAACGAATTGTTTTTAATGCTTGAGTTTCTGGCAATGCTTTAAAACTTATTAAATCTAATATATTATAAGTATTAAAACGATTATTTAAGTCTGTTAAGGTTGCATTATAATCAGGGTTGGTTTCATCTAAATCAAACAAGAAGTATTCTAATAGAACTGTATTGTCATTTACTTTATAAGCAGAATTTTCTTTATCGTCATTAGCTTTTATGTTTACTGTTGCGCTTAGACCTGTTGGCGCAATATCAAACAATGGTTGACCATATTCGTTTGTAAGGTAAATATACCCGCCATTTAAATTTGCATCATAAGACCAAGGCTTAAGGTTTTCACCTTTAATATTAAATTGCGTTGGGTAATTTTTCTCTTCTATATCGTTGACATCATTATTTACATAAACTGCGTATAATGTGTTGAAATAAACATTGTTAGTGTTATTTGAAAGCTCGCAATCTGTATTAATACTACCACTTAACTTACCCATAAAGTAAGAATTATTTATAAAGCCGAATCCGTTAGCCACTGTAATTAAACCGCCAAGGTTGCTATAACCGCCTGCTTGGACATGGGCATTAACACTTGTAGCATTAACAAGCAATGCTCCGTTTAGATATTCGGTTTCTCCGCCTGAAACTGAGCTGGTAGAGCTTACCGCATAACCTATTAATCCGCCTACATTATTTCCACCCATAATATCTGCCGTTTTACCATTAAAGGTAGTAGCAAGGTTAAAGTAATCCCACCTATAACTCATAACTGAGCAATATTCAAACAAGCCGTTTGTAGATTGCCCTGCAATACCACCAACTTCACTTGTTCCTTGTATTGCAGTATCGCTTAAAGATAATATTTGATAATTACAATATTTATATTTGCCTTTTACATCAACACCAACAATACCGCCCACGCTTCTAGAACCTGTTATTACAACGCTAGAAGCTACATTATAAACATTTGTTACGCTTGTGTAATCTAAAGAGTCTATATAATGACTATTAAAGCTATATTTAGCAGTAAATCTGATTGTAGCAGAATCTAATAAATTATTGCTACCAATAACACCGCCAAGGTTGTTTGCACCATCTACTTTACCTGTTGTGGTTACATCACGCACTGCGTTTGCATTATTAGAATTGTTTAAACCAACCAAACCGCCAACCGCAGAATTTGTGTTTGTCAACCTAGATGAAGTAATTTCCACATTTATAGTAGCACCCGTTGAAGAGCCTTTATCAAACACCACCGTTTGACCGCTGGTTATTTCTGCATCTACAGAACCCAAATTATTATTTGGTTTAAAGCCTATAATTGAGCCGTTTACAGTGTTGTGCCCTACCAAACCACCAAAGAAGGTTACTGAGCCTCCAGTTAAAGTAATGTTACCACTATTTCCAATAATGTTGTTATTATAACTAATTAAACCTGTATTTCTACCAACTAAACCACCAAAGTAAACAGTGTTACTGTTTCCGTCTAAAGATGCTGAACCGTCATATTCTACTGCAACATCAATTAAATTACCATTGTTTTCGCCAAACACGCCTAAAGTTGTGCCAGATGCAAATACCGAAGAATAATTGTAACTAACATTAAATGTTACATGTTCTAACCTACCACCAAAGTTTGTAAATAAGTTATTAAAACTGTTATTTAAGGTTAAACCATATAAAGAGTATTGTTTGTCATTTAAAGTTGTAATATTTGCATTTACATTTTCAATAGCAGTATTAATGTTCGTAAGATTTATATCGTTCATTATTTGATAATAAACGGTATTTTCGCTATTATTTAATTTTGCCAAATCGGTTGCTGTTGTTATTAAATAAGGATTATCTTTTGCACCTGTAGAAATTACTAAATCAAAAGCCATATAGCTTAAACGCTGACTATTTAATGTAATATTTGTTAAAGCATCTAATGTTGTAGTTTGCTCTCCAACTGGGTCGGTTGTTAAAACATCCTTTGCAAACACAACAACTTTTAAATTGTCAATAACTGCATCTGCATCAATACGATTAACTTTAATAGTATTACCATCTATATATACTATATTATTATAGTTAGTAGTATAATTATATAATCCATTATTAATATAGGTTAAATAAACATTATAGCCTAAGTTTGTAACAACCCCAGCGGAAGAATAATTTTGTGCAATAACTTCATATTCACCACCAGCTTCTATATTAACATAATTTCCTAATTCTTCTGTATGTAGTAAATTATCTACAATTAGTTGCTCTGTTAAAACTGGTTTTAAAACTGTAATATAAACATAGCTATAATATTTACTATCAAATTGAGTTATTGTTGCCCTAAAGCAATAAGTAAAGCTTGTTGCATCGTTTGTAAGATTTATAAACTGTAAACCCAAGCTATTATCTGTTTGGCTAATCGTTTCAACCTCACCGCCCATGTTAGAAGTTACATCCCAAACTATTTTATATTCCCCTGCCACACCAAGCACGGAATCATCTTGAGGAAGAGATAAAATGTAATTATAAATGTCGTCAGGCATAGATGCGTTTATAGTTGTAACAGCGTTTTCCTTTAGTGTATAAGCCAAATCTTCATCAGTCCACCTTATAGTATCCGAACTTAATCTTAGCGAGGTATTTGTTGCTTTAACATATATAAAGAAGGTTAAGGTTAAAGAAGTTTCTTCTTCCTCGCCTTCCACAATAAACATGTCTGTATATTTTTGTGTTTGAACGTTTAGTGTTAAATTTATATACTGATTGCTACCTGCATAATATGTGCCTGCCAAAAACTCTAGCACTGCAGATGTGTTTGCAGATGTTATTTTTAAGTAGTTAGAGGCAATCATTTCATCCAAACTTGCAAATGGATTTTGGAAAGTATAACCTAAGATATATTCGCTTGTCCAAATATCATCAATTTCTACAGACAAGTTAAGCATTTCTCCCACGGCAACAATTATGCTGTTTTCTTTATAATTTGCATAATAAGCTTTGCCTGAATTGTTGTTTACAATATAATTTCCTGTTAAGTTTAATTTTACATCTTCTTCTGTTAGTTTTTGGTAAACAACCAATTTTATTTGTTTAACCACCCCATTTGCATGAGTAATACGCAAGAAATACTCTCCAACATCAGTATTGTCTGCTACTGCAAAGGTTAAGAAAAGAGATTGATTATATTGATACTCGTAAGGATTTTCAAATTCGTTATTATAACTAATATGGTCTACATATAGTTTTATAGGATTATTATTATTGTTGCTTACTATTGCCACATTAAAACTTGTGTTTGTAATAGGCTTTGTGCCGTCTACGCTTGCGCCTAACACATTGTTGATTCTAAAGCCATAATTTGAGTTACCTAAAGCTCTATCAAAATATAAAGTGTCTGGGTTCATATGGTCGTTAAAATAATTAAAGTTGCCACCTTCCCATTTACCAACCTCTACATCAAAACTTCTAACGCCCTCTTGGTTATTAAAGGTAATAAGCCTTTGTGTTGGCACTGTGTTTTTTAAATATTCTAAGTCACCAGTATAATAAGCCTCTACATTAAGTTGCAAAACATTGCTTGCCAATGATTGTGCGTTATTTGTATACATTATGTAGATAATATCGCTTTGTTCAAAGTTCTCAGAAACAAACCTTCCGTCTTGATAATAGAACTTTAACGGACTGCTGTTTAGATAAATATTTAATACGGTAGCATTGCTTTTTACATCATTGTTACCAAAATAACCCTTGTTTTCTACAATTCTATCAAAATTATAATCCTCATAAACAGGGTTTACTCCACCATCATTAAAGTTTGCATTTAACATGCTGGCTGGCATTGTGATGTGCATCTTTTTAAAATCTTCTAACACATCAGCTGGGTCTAATTCAAATTGAAATTTAGAACCAAAGCCGTTTTGATAATAGTTATATAAATCTAAAGAAGTTGTTGCTGACGGAGTTTTTAACACATCGTCTTGATAAACCCCAATATTTTTTACCCTAGACTTACTTATAATGTTTAAACTAACACTAACATCTTTTATTTCGCCCGCCAAATTGTCGTTTGCAACAAGGATAAATTTAATTGTTTTAGCCTGATCTGTCCACCTATTTGCAATAACTTTGTATTTAAAACTTCCGTTTGTAAAACCAAGTGGTGTTACAGTAAACAAAGCATTATCATATTCACTGCCGTCGCCAACAACAACTTTTATATTAGAAGAATAAAGCCTACTTGTTTCCACATAATGGTCAAGCCCAACAAGCGAGTTTACTGTTGACAAATTAAGTTCTATGTAGTTTGCTTCTACTTCATCATTCCACAAAAGAGTAATGTCTTCATCATTAGTTAAAGCTTGGTTAAAACTAGAATTTGTAGATGTAATTTCCAATTCATTTTCTTGCAAAGTTCTTGCAAATTTAATTGTTATTGGGTTGGAAGTGTAAATTGTAGTATCATACCCTTCCATAACTGTTGCTGGATAAACTAAAATTTCAGTGCCTTCCACAACTCTATAAGAACAAGTAAAGCCTGTTATTAAACTTTCGCCACCTACAATTACACTTTGATTTTCTGAAATTGTTACACCAGTAGGCAAACTATGGTTAGCCAATTTAAAGTAAACATTATCTGTGCTTTCCAATGGATTTAAAGTTAAAAGTTGGTCAACTTGTATGTCTGTTGTTTTTATTCCTTCATTTGGAAGATCTACCACATATTGATTTTTGTTTAAATGTATTCCATTAGACTTCCTTTCAATGTTTAAATCTATACTAGCAGTTTTATTAGAAGCCAAATGATTAACAACAAGTTTTGCACCTTTAACTGGTTTATTAGCTGTTACAGTAAAATAACAAGTGTCTCCGTCCAGCACTTGATTTGTTATTTGAACCACGCCCGCCTGGTCTGCATTAATATTAATTTCGCCAATAGAATCTTGCTTAATGCCTGTAAATTTAACTGCCAATTCTTTGCTTTCGTTTTTTGTATCGTCTATATATAAAGTTACCGCACTAATGCTATTGTCCCCAAAATAAAAGGACATTCCTAACTTTTTATAATTTTCTGCGCACGCTGAAAAAATTACGCTAGAAAGCATGACAAATAAAACTATTGCTATTAATCGTAATTTTTTCATATTCCCCTTTAGTTTAACCAAAATTAATAAATATTATTTTTAAACTAAATATATTATAAATATATTTGTAATAATTTGTCAAACAAAAAGTGCAATCATAAATAAAATTATTTTTTAATATATTCTATTATGGAAGAAAATAATAAAAAAATTAATTTTAATTTAACATTAAATAATCAAGATAATTTAAAAGTAACTGGTGCAAATAAAATAATTAGTTTAAAACCAGATTTAATTCAATTAGATACTATTTTAGGTGGTTTAATAATTGGCGGAAAAAACCTAGAATTAAAGCAATTAAATAGCGGAACTAATATCGCAGAAATTACAGGAATTATTAATTCTGTTAAATTTTTAGAAGTCGGCGACAAAACCTCTTTTTTTAGGAAAATATTTAAATGATATTTGCAACAAATAACCAATTAAATTGTTTTATATTATTTTTATTTTTTGGTATTTTAATTGGAATTATTTTTCAATTAATTTTTATATTAATTTTAAAAAAAAATAAAAAAATATGGAAAAATATTATTATTGACACCATTTTTTGCACTATTTTTTTAATTATTTTTGATTTTTTATTAAATTTTTATAATTTTGGTAAATTATCTTTTGTGTTAATTTTGGCTTATTTGTTTGGTTATTTTTGGATTAAAAAACTAACCAAAAAAATAGTTGATAAATGTGGTAAAATGTGCTATAATAAACGCAAAGGAAAAGTTAATGATGAGGAACTTAAGCCCAAAAATTAAATTACTTATAGCTGGTGCAATCGCTGTGGTGGCACTGCTTCTTATTATTGCCATTGCGCAACTTGTTAACATTCATCAAAAGAATAAACGCAACAGAGAACTAAACCTACAACTAGAAAATACAATAGACCAAATTGCAGGGTCAAGGCCTCCTGCCATTACCTCTGTTACTATACAAAAAGGAAATATTATTGCGGAGCTTAAATTATGATAATTACAATAACCGGTAAACCTTGCAGTGGCAAAAGCCCTGCTTGCGAACATTTTTGTAAAACCTACAATTTTGATTATGTTGGCGCGGGCAACTTTTTTAGAAGCATTGCTAAAAAGAAAGGCTACAACACTGTAACCCAATTTCAAAAGCCAGAACAAACAAAAGAAGTTGACGAAGCTATAGACAGTGCACTTACAGAAATTGGTATAGTTAGGCGCGATGAAGATGTTATTATAGACGGGAGAACTGCTTGGCATTTCATCCCCCACTCTTTCAAAGTTTATGTTGATGTAGATTGGCTTTCTGCTGGGCGCCGTTTAGTTGAAGAGCAAAGAGAAACCGAGTTAACAAACAATGTAGATGAAGCAATAGCCATGCTAAAAAGTCGCCACAATAACGAAATTTTGCGTTACAAAGAACTTTACAATATTGATTGTTTAGATATGAATAATTATGACCTTGTTTTGAACAGCACAGGCAAAAGCACAGAGCAACTATCTAAAGAAATTTACAAAGCCTATAAAAAATTTTTAAAAAATAAAGCCAACAAATAAGCTTTATTTTTTTCTACGTTCAACCCACTTTTGCAACTTATAAATAAGGTAAGCATCTATCATAATAAGGTTTGCTATAATCACCCACTCCACAACAGTTATTGTTGCCCAGTTTATGGCACCACCTAAAAAACATATAATAAAAGTATCTATACCTCTAAATATTAAGGCAACAATTGCAAAATACCAATATTTCATTTTTGTCATGCCTGCCACTATACATAAAGCATCATCTGGTAAGCAAGGTATTAAAAACACTATTGGCAAAAATATTTTACTTTTTGTATCTAACAAATCTTGTGCTTGGCTTAATTCTTTTTTGCCCACCAACTTCACCGCCAATCTTTCGCCAAACTTATCTCCAACAAAAAACAAAATGCTAGACGAAACAAATATAACAGCCCAAGAGACAAAAAATCCAACCTTTGCACCAAATAAGACCACCCCTAATAAAATTAAAGCATCGTCTAAAACTGGCACAAAACAAAATATGGTAGCAACCAACAATTCAATTAAAACAAAAACCACCACTCCCCATTTCCCGGTGCTTTCTATAAAATTACGTATTGTATTTAAATTAGTTAAATTAAGCGCTTTACATATAAAAAACACAACTATGCTAATAACAGCAAACACAATAACAACCAAAAGCAGTCTTAGCCATTTCTTCATATTGCCATTATATGAATAAGGTTTTGGTTTTGTTTGACAAATGAACTTAATTTATATATATTTTTAATATGGAATTTAATGACATTAAAACCCCTAAACAATTAATGAAATATTTATCGGCAAACTTTAAATATGGTTTTACCCATAAAAACAAGATATTTACTGAAGATACGCCAGATTTTCAAGACAAAATGGACCAGTTATACAAACTAAGAACAGGCAAAAACTTTATAAAAAGCGGCTATGGCGTGTGCTGGGATTTTTGCGAGTTTGAACGGGATTTTTTTAAACAAAACAACATTTATCACGAATGTTACTTTATTTTTAGTTTTAAAAACAGAAAAGACGGCGGGCCAACCCATTCTTTTACCATTTACAATAAAAACAATAAATGGTTTTGGTTTGAATACTCTTGGTTCACTTTTAGGGGGATTTGGGAATACAACACAAAAGAAGAAGCTTTAAACGATATAAAAACAAAGTTTTTACAAAACAACAATGTTAAAAGCTTAGAAATGTATAAAATAAACAAAGCAAAAGCTGGTTTAAACACTTTTACCTATATTGAACATTGTTTAAACGGAGAAAAAATTGAAATTTAACAAAATAAAAAGATAAGGCATTCACCCTATCTTTTTTGTTTTATAACTTGTTCCCCTCTTTCTATTGCAAACATCCCAGCTTGTAAGTCTTTTGTTATTGTGCTACCAGCCGCAATAAAAACATCGTCCCCTATAGTTAATGGCGCAACAAGGTTAACATTAGAACCCACAAAAACATTGTTCCCAAGTGTGCATCTTTGTTTTATTTTACCATTATAGTTGCAAAACACAACTCCACAACCAAAATTACAATTAGAGCCAATGTCAGCATCTCCCACATAAGTTAGGTGTGCCATTTTGCAACCATCACCTATGGTAGACGCTTTTATTTCCACAAAATTGCCAACACGACAATTTTCACCTATGTTACTGCCATTTCTTATATGTGCAAATGGTCCAACTGTGCAGTTTTCCTTTACTTCGCTATCTTCAATATAAGAAGAGGTTACGCAAACTCCTTTACCCAATTTACTGTTTTTTAAGCAACAATTTTGCTCTATTACACAGCCTTCATCTACACTACTATTAATAATACAAACATTAGGGCTTAAAGTAACACCTTCTGCTATAAAACTATCCTTTATAACAATATTGTTATGCATTAAATATAATTTATCTATATTTTTACTAAACTTTACAAATTCCATATTATTATATATGAAAATAAATAAAAATCTTAACCAATTAAATTGCTAAAAACTAAATTATTTTGTATAATTCTTTTATGGAAACAACCGAATGCAAACTTACAGCAAAAGAAAGTTCACTAGCCTTTGTGCTAGGTTTTATTTTTGCTCAAGTTTCCGTTTTGGTTTTAATTGTTGCTGTTAGTATTTTTGCTTCGCCTTTTGTAGGCTTTGAAAAGATTAATAACTTTTTTTATAAAAACGCTTGGGGATATCTATTATCAACTATTATGCTGGATTTGGCACTTTTTGGAGCATACTTTTACTTTAACCGCAAAAAAGAAAACAAAATTGTAGCAAAACCAACTAGTAAAAAAATTTTAATTTACTTTTTACTTGCAGTTGCAACTTTCTTTTGTTTAGCACCATTTATTAATTGTTTTGACACTCTTTTAGCAAAACTGGGAATTACTCTTAACGACATCCCTTATAAACTAAACGCAAAAAGCATATTTCCAAGCATGCTTTCTTTTGTTATACTCCCTCCTATTTTTGAGGAGCTATTATTTAGAGGTGTCATATTTAAAGGATTAAAACCATATGGCAAAGCCTTTTCTATTTTCTTTAGTGGACTATTTTTTGCAATTTTCCACATGGCAATAGACCAATTTATATATCAGTTATTATTTGGTATGCTTTTGGCTATCATAATGTATAAGGAAAACAACATATTATATACTATCTTAATGCATACAACAAATAATCTACTAGCCTTTCTGTTTGCCTATTTTAATTTATCTTTAATGGTTAGTCACTGGGCTTTTATTCTACTTGCTATTATTCTATTTGTTGCTTATGTTACTCTTATTTCGTTTGTTCTATTTAAAGGCAACAAAAACAGTAAACAAATAAGTTTAGGTAAAAACAAAATTTATTTTTTGGCCAGCCTAGCTATAATGATAATTTTATGGATTGTAATAATATTAACAACAATCTTTGGCTAAATTTAATTGGAGAAAATGAAAAATAAAAATTATTTAAAGTTAAGCAGTATCTATTACCTTGCTGCAAGCCTAGTTTGCGTGTTCTTTATTTTAGGTTTTACTGGTGTGCTAAAAAACGACATAATTTCCTCCTTACTTATTCAAATTGTAGCCATGCTTATTGTGCCTTTTTGTTTATACACTCTATTTGTTAGCAAAAACCCTAAGCAAACGCTAAAAGATACAGGCATAAAAAAAATAAGCCTAAAAAGCGTTGTTTTGTGTTTTTTATTAGGTATTTTACTATATTTTTTAAATTCTTTTATTGCCAACTTTTTCTCCACTTCTTTAAGTTTGCTTGGGTGGGAGAATTTATATGCAAAATTTAGTTCTGCCACTGTTAAATTTAGTTATGGTCTTTTAATTAAAGAATTTATTTTAAGTGCAATTCTTCCTGCTATTTGTGAAGAATTCTTACACAGAGGCATGCTTTTACATGCAGGCAAAAAATATGGCAATACCAAGTTTTGTTTAATAATTTCTTCCATACTGTTTGGTTTAATGCACCTAAATGTTCAGCAATTCTTCTATGCCTCCATACTTGGATTTATTATGGGGTATATAACCTTGGTTGCAGATAGTATTATTCCTAGCATAATTTTACATTTTATGAACAATGCACTTAGCACATACTTTTATTACGGTTCTGCATTGGGTTGGAAAATCCCAACCACATATAGCAATGTAAAAATTATTTTATCTGCAAACAAACTATTAAATATAATTATAAGTTGCATTTGTCTGTTTTCTATTATATACTTAATTATATATCTAATAAAAAAATTAAAGGAAGAGCAAGCAAATAATCGTATTAAAGAATTTGTTAAAAAGTTAAACTTTACAAATCTTTCAATAAGCGAAATGCAAACAAAAATTGATGAAATAAACAAAATTATAAAAGACAACAAACTTTACACCTTTAAAACAGGCAAAAAACTTGGTTTAAAAAATAATGTGTTTATAATATCCTCCTTTGTGCTTACAGGCTTGATTACTTTATCTTCTTTAATTTGGGGGTTAATCTAATGATAAAAATAAATTTGGTTTGTTTGGGAGATATTAAAGAAAAATTTTATAAAGAAGCAATAGCAGAATATAGCAAACGCCTATCTCGTTTTTGCCAGCTAAAAATAACCGAACTTAAAGAAAATACAGATAAAAACACACAAATCGCACTAAAAAAAGATGAAACAGAAATATTACCCTACCTTAAAGGGCATGTAATAGCTTTGGCAATTGAAGGCAAAGAATTATCTAGCACAGAGCTTGCAGATAAAATAAAAAAGCTTACCCTAAAGACCAATGAAATAACTTTTTTAATAGGTGCATCCAATGGTTTAAGCAACGAGGTAAAACAAAAAGCTAACGAACTTATGTCTTTTTCTAAACTAACCTTTCCACACCAACTTATGCGTGTATTGTTTTTAGAACAGCTCTATAGAGCTTTCACAATTAATAATAATATTTCATATCACAAATAGAGGTGATTATGACTTATTTAGAATTAGTTGGCAGAATTTTAGCCCTGCAAGATGAAGGACTAGAAATTTTTAATGCGGGCAAATCTGTTTTAGGCAAAAACATATTAGCCACTCATGTTGGCGATTATGATGGAACACAAATATTAATACAGGCAGGAATTCATGCACGAGAATACATAACTACATTACTTCTTGTAGAACAAGCGCGATACCTATATTTAAACGACCTTGTGCACGATGGCGGTATTTATTTTATATTTTTAGCAAACCCAGACGGTGCAGAACTTGTGTTAGATGGTATAGATAGTGTTGGTTGCGACATAACAAAAAAATACTTAACCCTAGCAAATAATGGAAGCACAAACTTTTCTCAATATAAAGCCAACATTAATTTAGTAGATTTAAACACCAATTTTAACGCCCTGTGGGGAACAGGTAGCCAAAATGTATTCTGCCCAGCAACAGAAGATTTTGTTGGCTTTTACCCAGAAAGCGAACGAGAAGTTCAATCTTTAATAAACTTTACTTTAAAAAATCGTCCAAAACTTACAATCTCTTACCATACAAAAGGCGATGTAATTTATTATGGATTTGAGGGGCAAACTAACGAAGACCTATCCCGCGATAGAACTATTGGTGAAAGTTTAAGTGAACTTACAGGCTACCCTTTAATACTAACCGAGAATTCTTCTGGCGGTTATAAAGACTGGTGCATTAACACTTTAAAAATTCCAGCTTATACCATAGAAGTTGGCGATGCAAACTTACCACACCCTATAAGTGAAGAAAGTTTACCAGAAATTTACGAACGCAATAAAGATGTGCCACTGCTTAGATCGGAAGAGCGTCGTGTAGGGAAAGAGTGTCGTTGGGAGTGTTGTTGG
>CANDFN010000004.1 GCA_947384015.1 uncultured Clostridia bacterium
GGAGAGTTTATAGCCTTGGTTGCAGATAAAATGCTTATAGAAGGCGCTTAAAAACACTTTTATAAGTTTATAAATTTGTCAGCCTTGAAGGATTTAGTTTTTTATGTATAAGCACAACTTTATGCTATTGACAAAATCCTTTCATATTTGTTAAACTTGTTATAGAGGGAAATATGGAAGATTTAATTTTGCAAGGTTCTAACACTATGGAAGAAAACATATTGGCGATTATAGAATTTGTTAAACATGTAGAACGTGAGCATGGGCTTAGTGATGAGGAAATTGAGTATAAATATACTCGTGGTAATTGCAAAAATCTAGCACAACTTGCCATATTAGACACGCTTGTTCGTCTTTTTGGAAAAATAAGAGGTGCTAGTGTTGTTAAAATAGATGAATATAATATTTCATTTCCACATTACTATTTAAAGGTGGAAACAAAAAAAGAAAATGCTTGTTTTTATGACATTTTAGGTAAAAAATCCAATCAAGAAATGATTAACTTTATGAAGAGTGATTATTGGAAGAAATACAACTTAAAGGTTGCCAAAAATTTGGCGACTAATAAACATTTGCAATTTAGTTATGTTTTGGATGCTTGTGAACAACACATAAAAGTTGAAGGAAACAATATTATTGTGTAAGTTTAATTTTAAATAACGGAGGGGTTCCGTTATTTTTTTGTTTAATTCTACAAAAAAAGATACTCTTGTAAAAATTATTTAATAAAAGTTTTAAAATTTTGTCCATTAGGTGGCAACTATTTAAATATGAAAAAGATTATATTTATTGTTGTTGCAGTTATTATTGTTGGTGTGTTTGCCGTGATGTTGCCACAAAAACAGAATGAAGTAAGTAAGTATGATTACTTACGCATACATATACGCGCAAATAGTAACACGGATGCAGACCAAAATGTAAAGTATCAAATAAAAGACGAACTTGTTGGTTTTTTAACTCCTTATTTAAGCGATGTGCCAAGTAAAGACGAAGCAATAGATATAGTTGAAAGTTTGGCTGTGCAAATAAAGCAAGTTTGTATTAATAAATTAAAGGAAAAAGGCTTTTGTTATTCGGTAAATATAAAAGTTAGTAACGAATATTTCCCAACCCGAACCTATAATAATACAACATTAGAAAGTGGGTATTACGATGCTATTATTGTAGAACTTGGCTCTGCCTCTGGCGATAATTGGTGGTGTGTAATGTATCCGCCTTTGTGTTTTGTGAATAATTTTGAAAACTCTATGCAAATTAATTTTAAATCAAAGGTCTTAGAGTGGTTTAAGAAGCTTTTTGATTAAGGAGTTTTTGATGAAGAAAATTGTATTAGCGGTATTTTTAATGTTTGTTAGCGTATGTGCTGTTTTTGGTGGAGTTTTTTTTGCCAACAACCAAAGTGGACAAACAGTTTCTGCCTCTGCCGAAGTTTTAAACGCTGCCACGGCAGATACTAAACAGGTTCAAACTTTATTAAAAAAATGGGGGTATTATAAAGGTAGTGTAGACGGCATAAATGGACCAAAAACAATTGCAGCCGTAAAAGCTTTTCAAAAAAAGTATGGCTTAACTCAGGACGGTATTGTTGGCCCATTAACTGCAGCAAAAATGGGGCTAAGTGTTGGAGGTTCAAGTTCTTCAAACTATAACAGTGGCGATAGATATATGCTTGCAAAAGTAATTTATGCCGAGGCAAGAGGAGAAAGTTATACTGGACAAGTTGCAATAGGCGCAGTTGTATTAAATAGGGTTAGAGATAGTAGGTTTCCAAACACTGTATCTGGTGTAATTTATCAGCCGTGGGCATTTACTGCGGTTAACGATGGGCAAATTAACCTAGAACCAAATTCAACAGCATATCAGGCTGCCGATGATGCCTTAAACGGTTGGGATCCAACTTATGGTTCGGTTTATTATTATAATCCAAGAACCGCAACAAGCAAATGGATAAGAAGCACAAAATATGTAACCACAATTGGCAACCATATATTTGCAGTGTAAAGGAGTAAAAATGAAAAAGAAAATTGTAAGTGAAGATTACGAAGAAGAAAAGAAAGAAAAACGTTCTAATGTAAACATGGATAAAAACACTAAGAAAAAAAGTAATGCACAGAAAGCAATGCCTGTAATGATTGTGGTTATAGTTTCGCTTGTTATAATTTTAATTTGCACGCTTATTGCATATTATCAAGTAAATAAATCAAGCAAACAAAACGCAAATATTCTGGAAGGTGTTTACACCTCATCTTACTATTCTATGGTAGATAATGTTAATAATTTGTCGGTGGATTTGGCAAAATACCCCAATTTAAGCACAAAACAAGCAAAACTTTCTACTATGGCAGACATGAGTGAGGATTGTAGTTATATTTTAGCAGGTTTAAGTGTGCTACCAATAAATCAAGAAAATGTGGTTTCTGCAACCAAATTCTTTAACCAAGTAAACGGAGTTTGCCAAGCTTACACAAAGGCTTTAGTGGATAATAAAATGCTATCTCAAGAGGAAGAGTTGGTGTTTGATAAAATTGGTTTGGTGGTTGGAAAGATTAAAACAAACCTTAATAAACAAATGGACGGTATGTATGATACAAACTTTAATTTTGTAGATGCTGGTATATTTGATAATACAGGTATGAACGAATTATCTTCAAGCATGGGAGATATGACTAGTGCAAATATAGATTACCCCGCAATGATTTTTGATGGACCATTTTCTACAGCTTTAGAAACTAAAGTTGTAAAAGGTTTGCCAAAAGAAGAAGTTAGTGCAGAACAAGCACAAAATTATTTAAGAGATACCGTTTTTGCGGGAAGAAAAGTTCAAATAACACAAGAAACAGATTCTAACGGAGATATATCTACTTACAACTTTTTAGTAAAAACAGACAAAAAAAGTTTTCATGCACAGGTAAGCAAAAGGGGCGGATTACTTATAACCCTATCTGGTTATGCAGAGGGTGGCGACCCAATTATGGGAGAAGAGGAAGCAACCAATATGGCAGCAACCTTTGCAAATAATATTGGTTTTGAAAATATGCAGGCTGTTTGGCTAGAAGTGCATGAAAATGTTGCTTATGTTAATTTAGCACCAGTTATTGATGATATTATTATGTATCCAGACTTGGTTAAAGTTAAAGTAGATTTAACATCTCAAGAAATTATTGGTTATGAAGCCGTAAATTATGCCCTTAATCATGTAGAACGTCAGGTGGAATTTAATGTTGAAATTGACAAAGCTGAAGAATTGCTGGGTTTTGATTATGAAATTTTAAAAACATCCAAAACTGTTATAAAGCTAGATAGCGGTAAAGAAATTTCTGCTTACGAATTTATGTTAGAGCGTATTGATGGAATGTATTTCTACTATATAGATGCAACTAATTGTAGCATTGCAAAAACCATGAAATTGGTTAGTATTAAGGGTGTTAAAAAATTAGTTTAAAAAGATTTATTTTAATATTTTTATAAAAAAATAAATAAAATAATTAAAAATTTAATAAAAAAACAGATAAAATTAATAAATTTATATAAAATTTAAAAAACAACAATAAAAATTTTAAAAATGTCTAACAAATATTTGTTGGGCATTTTTTATAATTAAAATTAAATTTAAAATTAAAAATAAATAAAAATACTATTTTATAGGGGTTTTTATTAACAATAAGTTTTTAAATAAATTAATAAAAATCTGGGTTAATAAATAAAATTAAAGTTTTATTAAGTATAGTAAAGCATAAATATTTTATATTAATTTATTAATTAATATATATAATAAAAATTAAAATAATTAATTTATTTGTTTGCAGTTTCTTTTATGTTGTGTTATAATTATTTTATAATTATCCTTAATTGTCGGTTTAGGTTAAATTATAAATAATTTAATCGTTTTTAGGGAAAATAACATAAGGGGAAATATGAAGGCTAAAAAGGGTTTTATTGTAAAAACAATAGCCACACTTATTAGTGTAGCATTGGCTGTTTTAGGGCTACTTGCATTTACAGCATCTTTTAATAAAACAGAAGAACTAAATGCGGTTGGTGCAAACTTTACAACTACAGAAAGATTTACAGGGGTTGATGAAAATCGCTTAGTCTTTTCTATTGAAAAGGTTGCCGTGCAAGCCGGCAGTTCTGTAGATTTTGCAGAAGAATTATATGCCTCAGCAGAAGATGCAACAGCTGGAAGACCCCTAACAAATTATTTATTAAGTAATCAATATACAACCGAAACAGCAGAAGATGGAACAAATTATAGAGATTATAAAGAATATTATTACCGTGAAATAGAAAACGGAACAAATTCAAAATACGTTGTTCAAAATGGTCAGTTTGTAATGCTTAACAACCTTTACAATGGCGAAGACGATTATTACTACAACAACAATGTATCTAACACTTACAACAAAGAAGGAAATGTTGTGCCAATGCAAGAAGCCATTATGATTTCCTTTGGGCAGTTTGCGCCTGAGGGCAATTTGATTGCTGGTAACGATAAGGGTGCAAATATAGGAAATGTGTCTAACACTGTTATAACACATAGGTATAGCGATGCTGAGGGAGATGTTCCTATTTCTGTGCCATTAAGGTCTTATAAAGAGTTTGCAGACTTTGCAATGATAATCCCTCAAGAAGAGAAAAATGAAGGCTATTGGAACATTTCATTAAACTATATGTATAATGGAGTTTCTTATTCTTATTCGTTTAACTTTTATTTAATCTTTAACTCTTCTTATACAAGAAGTGTTGCAGACGGAGAATTTACTTACAGTGCAAGCCCAAATATTCTTTGTAATGGTCAACCGCTAATTAATTCTAACGGATATCAATACTTTTTAGGGGACGGAGAAAGGTCTTCATATCCAGTGCTTACATACGATTACACAAAATATCATATGTCTTACACTTTAACAGCAAATGGCAACACAACAAATTACAATTATACTTATCAACAATATTCTGCAGGCTTGGCAAGGCTTACTTGCACTGCAACTGGGGCAAATGCAGGTGTTACAACCTACCCAATGGAAAAGTTTAACAGCGGTTCTACTAACAATTTAGTAAGCGTGCTTTTAACAGATATTGGTGAATACATATTTTCATTTGAATATATCTACACAGGAGGTAATGCCTCTAACAGCCCAGCAATGAATTTAACAATAGCAGACCAAAGGTTAAAAATTTCTGGTGTAGAACTTAATTATTCGGTTAATCAATCACAAACACAAATGAAATATATTACAATAGCAAACAACTCAAACATTCAAAATGTTTCATTTATTGCACCTGGCGCATACTTGCGTAACAACGAACAAAACACTTCGCTTGAAGGAAAGTTGATGTTAAGCTACGATACAACTTCTAATGCAAGGTTGGGCACTACTGTTGAAACAGAGGGTGGAGATTTTAATAAAGAATTAACCACTTATCTTACAAGTAACGACAATTCCCTTAGCGTAAACAATGTGGCTGATATGTTTAAGGTTTATGAAACTACTGAAACAACAACTAATGACGAGTTTTTAACAAAGCTTTTAAATTATATGGCAGGGGATTTGTATACAAGAACAAATCAAGGTCCAATATCTTTAAAAAGTAATGATGATTACGATTGGTCAAATAGCTTTTACTTTTATTCTAAAAACCCAATAACATCTAGTGCAGAATTAAAGGATGCTTATAATAATTTTAATCGCCAAACAGGGTTTGATAAAGTTGGTTATTACCTAGTGTTTATTAGGTTAGACAACAATTCTGGGCAAACCTTTGGTGGGCGCGATACAATGTTTGCTTTCCAGTATAATACTGATGCAAGCAATGTAACAATAAAAACAGACGAACAAAACCCTTACACTCTTTATGCAGGAGATTTTACAAACAAAGATGTAATAGTATCATGGGCAGAAAGAGGAGTTTTTGAACGTAGAGTAAATGTAAGTTATTATTCTTCTAGAACCATGACCTTTACTGGAACAGCAACTGATATTACTAACACACCAGACACTATTTTAGAAGATGGGGTTTATAGTTATAAAATCTCACTTGCAGACGGATATAGGCATTACCGCATTGCAATGAACATAGAAGGTCAATCTACAGTTTATACCGACTTTACTATAGATAAAGAGGCTATATCTGGAGTTGCGGTATACGAGGTTGAACAATACATAAATTTATTAGGTAACACAGCCTATCAATATGTTACAAATGGTAGAGATTGGGTAGAAATAGAAACCGCTATAACCAATGCGTTGGCAGGCATTTATTGGAACGATAAAGGCAGTGGTGCAAGCATTGAGGTAACTTATACACTAACCGAATTTGTAGCAAATAATGATGAAATTACAGAAAGTAGACTATTAAACAATTTAGTTTGGCACAACACTCCTTATCAGTTAGGCACAACTTCTAATAGAATTTACGATATAACAACAAATAAAGAGGTAAATGTTTTATCAAAACAAGGTATATATGTATTTACTTTTAAAGACCAAGCAGGAAACAGTTGCAACTATATGTTTGTAATAGATAAAACCGAAAATTATTTTAAAATTACAGACAACGAAAATAATGAAACTTTTGCCAATACTCGTTCGCTTACTTATTATGATGATGTTACAATTACAGCGGGCACACATAAAACTATAGATTTAGGAGTGCTTAGCAATAATAGTGAATTAAATAATCTTATCACCCTTGCTGGTAGCAATGCGGGCGAACAAAGTTATAGACAAGCCAACTACTATGTTGGAGAGCATAACAACTACGAACAATTAAACAAATTATTCACAACAGTAACTTCAACAGGCAACACATACTTTACAGTAGAAAACAAAACTCTAACAGTATTTGACCACATGGGACAACCTGATACAAGGCTTACAATAAACATATCTGCTTCAAGAAATTCGGTAATAATGCAATATGTTGAAAGTAATAGCTCTAGCATGGTTAGAAGATTCTACTTGTCTGGTGTAAATAATAGGCTTTCAGTTGAAGAGGGTAGTTCATTTATTACAATAGAAATAAATAAAGATAGCTCTAGAGGTATGGTGTTCTATTCTAACGATGAAAGTAACTTTAACAACGAAGATCAAATTATTCAAGCTGTTGAAAATATAGACGATGCTAAAATTCGTCGTTTATGGACGGGTAGCGATACCGCAAATAGTAAAGGTATTGATGCAGCTTTTGCTACAAGCGATAACTTTGTTGCATTTACTTGGTTTGAAGGTGAGGGTGTAACAAAAGTTACAAATGTTAACCTAAGATATTATGCTTTAGGAGAACAGTTTAATAACGACACTTATTATTACACCTACGCAAGCGAAACAATCTTGTATGATGACGGCAGTTATGACAACTCTGTAAATAGATTTACAGACGGAGACGGAAAAATTAGATACTATGCTGTTTTAAATAAAGCATCTGGCTGGACAAGGGAAGGCTTGTATGTTATAAGCCGTAGTTATGCTACTTCAACAGATACAGAGGCTCAAACTTTAAATTACTACTTTATTGTAGACCGCAACGGAATTATAGAACCAACCAGTGCTAATGCTACAATTATAGGGTCTAACATACGTATAGATTTAATGGAAGAAACATCCTTTAATAGTTTTAACTCTTACAATGTAAGAACAGAAACACTAGTAAACGCAGAGTTAGAATCTTCTATCAATTATGGTATTTACTTAAACAACACTACAGCAACAAAACTTCCTGCTGTGTTAAAAGTGCCAGTTTCTAAATACTTTAACGGAACAAATTTAAACAGCTATTATGCTGGTAGATTGCAAGTAAGTTTATATTTTAACGATACTAATAAACAATTAACAAGTTTTGATAGAAGCAGTTACAAATTATATCAAAACACAAATGATGTTTATACTCAAAATGGAACAACTTATTTTGATATAGATATCACTCAAAGTTTACCAGAAGAATTGCGCGAGCACTTCTTAACAAAAACTGGAAACACAAGTTGGTTGACCTTGCCGGGCGATTATGTGCTTATTATAAACGATATGGTAGAAGGTAGCAATGGCACTCATCAAAAAGTTATTGGGTTTAGAATTAATGGTTCTGCAAACCTAGTGCCTAATGTAGATGTATTTGCAACTAGCAATAAAGATGTAGATTCAGCAATTGTTACAACCGATAACAAAGCACAATACACAGACGGCGAATATTATCTTACAACAAATAAAGAGTTTGTAAAAATAGAACTTCCTGCAGAAAACAAGCAAGCCACTACCGCTCAAATTAACAATGAATATATTAAAATTTTAAGCACTATTGGAAATGATACAACAAACTATTTAACAATAGAAAATGGTATAGTTACTGGAACAAGCACAAACAGTTGGACAAGAAATGAAGACGGGTCTCTTTCAGTTGTTTTAGATACTTATTTAAGAAATGGTTCAAATATTGCAACAGACTACTTAAAGAGCCTTACTTATACTATTACAATCAGGTATAATTATACAGATGAAGATGCTTATCATTATTATCAAAACGATGAAAGACAACACTATTACGAAACTGTTTATACTGTAATTATAGATAGGGTTGCTCCTCAAGAAAATATTACAGAGTTGCAAAAAGAAGAGTTTTTAAAATATTATAAAAACGACAACATCTTTGAAGATGTTTATCAAGATAATGGTGAAGACGGAGTAATATTTGTAACAAGATATGCAGATTATTATAAATATAATAAACGAGATGTAAAAGATATTTACGCCTTCCGCGTTGATGCTAACACAGCTTTTAACAATGAGGATGTAAATAGAGTTTATGTTCGCCAAATAACAGATATAACAAACTTTACTCTTGCAGATTTATGGACCTCTGGTTATGTAACTTACACACCTAAGTTTGGTGCCGACATTACAACTTATGGAGCATTGTTTAATACTGGTGCTGGTTATTATGAAGTTGTAGAAGCTGATGCCAATAATAACTTAACTCAGTATGTAGTATTCTATGATGCGGGTGGTAGTTACGAAAACATTAAATTGGGTTTAACATATATTGGAGTAAAACCTGACGGAATAACAGGAGAAACCTATAGCCGTTTGGGTGCTGTTAGTGATGTGGAAAACACATTAACAATCCATAGTTTTGAAAGTGTAACCATTTCTGGCTTAGAAAATATTTACGATGCTTACTATCATTTTGAATTGGTAAACAGATTAAATAATCAAAAGGTGGGCGAGGTTAACACTTATCTGAATACAAGTTTCAATGATAACTCAAATGAAATTAACTCACTTGCAAATGATATTATAAATATGTTTGTAAACGCAGGCTTTGGCAATTACAAATTTTCAATTTATACTCGTGGTCAAGTTTATAATTATTCAATAAATTATTACGAAACTCACAGACTTTCTATAGAAAAGCTGGTAGAGGAAGTTGACGGTGGTTATGCATTGTATTTAAACAATGCAAACGAATGGGTTGGAGATGCTTATTATTATGCTACAAGAATAGAGATTTCTAGAGAGTTAGAAGATGGAAATCACAGCACAACTGTTTATGTTTATAGGGAAGATGCGCAGAGTGGAGAAGGTAGATATTATTTAGAAAATGATACCTCTGCAAATCCACAATCTTATAATAGAATTAATTTAAACGGAACATATTCTATAAAAATGACAGACAGTAACGGCAACAAATATTCTTACAAATTCTCTACAGAGCAAATTTTCTATTATGATATATCTTTTGGTAAAGACGGTAACGGAAATGCTTATGTGTTTAATAACAACTATTATACATTTAATGATGTTCAAGTAAGATACAATACATTGTTCTTTAATGCAAGAATAGATTATTCCATTAACAACAGTTCTACTATAAGAGTGGAAGTTGGTAGCACAACAATAGACGGAACAGGCGCAAACTATATTTCTGCAGATGCAAATGCGGGTATAATTAATATTGCTCCATACTTTGAAAATAAGGCGGGCGGTTTAATTAATGCAGTAATTACTTTGTTTAACGAGGACGGTGAAAACGAGTTTAGTTATAATATCATTATAGATACAAGATTCGGTTCTGCGGCAACCTTGGTAGACGGCGACAACAAACCAACAGCTATGGAATTTGACACAAATGTAAACTTTGTAGAAACTACGCGTGGAGATAGTTCTACCGGAACAAGATATTTAAAATGGGTTAATACAAATAGCACAACTGTTATTAATGGTAACGACACCTTTAAATTTACCTACACTTTATACGAAGAACTTACAAATGGTCAATTTATCACAACAAAATTTACTTACGAAAACAGCAAAACAATAGAACCTTCTGTGGATTCTACAGGAATATTCCGCTTTGTAATAGAAGCATATTCTCCAGATGAAGTATACATGGGTAATGTGGTTTATACATTCTTTGTTCAAGCAGTGGCTAATGATTTATATACGGTTTCTATTGGGTCCTCATTAATAGAGGCAAATTCTAGCCTAACTTTAAACGAATTGATTACAGATTCATCCTTGGCAATAACAAGAGAAGCAATAGCATCTCAAATGGGGATTGCGGTTGCAGATTTACCAGCAGGCAACTTAAATATAGATTTATATGTTTACAATAAAGCCATGAGTGTAGACAAGGCAGATAATGCAGATAAAAAGGCCTATGAAATAACCTTTAATGGCAATGTGTTTGGACTATATAGAATTTCTAGAGGAAACGATATTCGCTTTGTTGCAACCTTGCAAATTGAAGAATATTCTAATTTGGTAAATACTATACAGATTAATGGTTCGTCTTATAATCATAATGGACAAACTTTAACAGGCGCAGATAATTACATTTTAACCTTTAACCGAGTGTTTAATAGCATTAACACTAATGCCAATACATTAATGTTAAAAGACACTTTGCAAATGGAGATTTATTATTACGGCAGTTATGTTAAAACCGAAAACTTTACAAACGGAGTAAGCAACTTTAGTTACGAGTTAGAAGCAAGCGGACAATATGGGCTTAAGTTTAAAGATTTAGCAGGCAATGTTGCAGAAATTACATTCTCGTTAAATGGAGATGTTTCTGATATGTTAAATGTTACTTTGTTGCGTGAGGTGGCAGTATCAGTAAACGGAATGGCTCCAATACCAAATGGTTATTATAACGACGCGGTAACTTTAGCAATATTAAATGCAAATTTATATAACAGCAGAGATTCTATAACTGTAACCTATGCTTATAATGCAGGTAGCCCAACAGTTTTAACTTCTAACACTTATTCTTATACATTTACTCAACCAGGTTGGTATAGAGTAGTTGTAAGTGCAGTATTAAACAATCAAACATTAACACGCACAATAGAATTTACAATAGTAAATCCTAACGAGGCCTTTACTTTGTTTGGTTTAAGCAATAGATACATCAATGTAACCCAAGTGTTAAATATTAACGATGAAGATGTTACTGATGCATTTATGAACATTGTAAACTCTAACAACGGCATTGTAACTTACGATTCTGTTTTGGCAAATGCCTATAATTTGGGCATAAGTTATGGTAAACAAGTGTTTGCAATAACTTATACTTGCGAAGACGGCATTTACCCAGCAAGAGAAGTAACTTTTAGGTTTACTTTAAACAACGAAACTCCTAAAATAGATTGCTCGCTTGTTGCGGGTGCAAGCACAACAAAAGGATTTAGCATAACCTTTAATGCTGGCGAAATTTATCGTCAGGTTGGTGATTGCTCGCTAATTATTTATAAAGACAGCATTGGTGGAACAGAGGTTTATAGATATAATATAAATTTAAACACTACTAATATTGAAAACTGGTCTAAATCTAGAACTGGCGAAACTGATGACGGAGCTTACTATATAGTATTAAGAAGTGCTTCTGGCAATATAAAACTTTCTTCTAAAGTTTATATTAAAGAACCTCTTAACTCTGCAGCAATAATTATAATTGTTATAGTAGTTGTAATTGTAACCGCAGTTGTAGTTGCTATTGTATTATTACGTAGAAGAATGAGGATTAGATAATGAAAAATGTATATACAGAAAAGTTTACAATAGACGGTACTTTTATAAATTTTAATTGTGTTACACCTATTTATGAAATAATAAAATTAAGTCAGCGTGCTACTTTTAATCACTCTAACCTAATAGGTTTAAGCCATGAAGAAATGGAACAAAGGGACAAAGCCTTTTGGATTATAACAAAACTTAAGGTTTTTATAAATGATGAAATTCGCTCTGGAGATAAACTAACTTTAAAAACTTGGACGCAAGAACCTAGCCTTGTTAGATTTAAAAGAGACTTTAACATAAAGCAACAAGGCAAATTAAAAGTGAAAGGTAGTGCAGAATGGTGTTGTTTAGATATGACAACGCACAAAATTCGTAAAGCCGATTCTTTAAATTACCCAGATTTAGAAATGCTTGAAAAAACAGACATAAAACCAAACTGGACAAATTTAAAGGAAGAGGTTAGCGAAAAGGATTATATTTATACCTACACTGTTCGTTCTAGCGACATAGATGTAAACTTCCATACTAATAACTTAAAGTATAATTTTATGACAATTAATGCCTTTACTGTTGCTGAACTAAAAAAGTTGGCAATAAAGGAGTACGAACTATACTTTGTTAGTGAAAGCCACGAAGGTGATGACATAAAAATATATAAAAAGAAAATAAAAAACTATTATTATGTGGAAGGGAAGTGTGAAGATAAAACAATTTTCCGCACAGTTATAAAAGCTAAAAATCTAGTTTAATAAAAAAATAAGGAACAATAGTTCCTTATTTTTAATTGTTTTCACTTGGTTGTTCGCTTGTTAAATCTTTACTTTCAACTGCACAATTTATTGTTGAAGTAGGTTTATCTTCCTTATCTTCTGTAGTTTTTAATTGTTCTGCGTTTTCAGTGGTTTGAAGTTGTATAGATGTTGCTTGATCTGTAGGGGATTGAACATTAGGTGCAGGTTTTTCCTTTTTAATATGCTTTTTAGCATTTGTTGCCATTTCTTGGAAGAATACTTCACCATCATGGCTTTGGAAGTATACACCAATAATTCCTTTGCGTTTGCTACTTAATAAGTAATAAGCGGCACGCTTTCTTGCTCCACCAACTATGTAACCAACGCGTTTAGAATTTGGTTCTACAAACACATTATAGGCACGAATTTGGCCTTTGTTATCTATAATAGTTATGCCGTCAAAGTTAAGCATGTTTATAAACAGGGTAGCATAAGCCTGAAGTTTCTCTTCGCTGTAAGATTTGGATTGAGTAAATAGTTTACTAAAACTTATTGGCTCTTTTAACCAAATACCATCACTAAATAGTCCGTTGTCTTTATACTCTTTATCAACAATAACACAAATTGAGCCGTTTACATCACTCATGACATTGGAAAAGATGTTTAGATACATTGTTTTCATGTCTTGAAGTTTGCGCTGAGTGGTGCGCAGTTTAGAGAAGGTTGCATCCACAAACTCTTTAACCTCAACCGAGAAGTTTGTATGTTTAGACTTGTCTAGTGAAAAGTTTACAATAAGGTCTTCACCCGAAATAGAGTGTAAAGACATTGTGTAAAAGTTTAGTGGCCTTGCAAGAATACAACTAATTTTAGTGGGTTTGTCCTTTAAAGAATTGTTTTCAATAAGTGCATTAATGGCGCGTTTGTCTTTAATTGAACCAAAAGACATCAACAAACCATAAGAGACTTTTTGTTCTTTAATATCTATAAACATCATCCAGTTACGCTCTGCAATAGCAAGTATGCTTTTTAGACGAGACGAAAATTGAGTAGCGTCCTTGTCTTCAAAAATTGTTAGTAGGTTGGTTTTTGGTATTGCTTTTGTAACAGCCTCTATGTTATTAGTAAAAACTATGTTGGGACGGATGAATTTTCCTTCTTCACTGTAATTTAATAAATCGTTAAATCTGTTTAAAAAGTTAGATAAAATAAGCGGAGAAAAAGAAGGGAACTCTTGTTCAAAAAAGTTCGTAACCCTTTCCTTGGCTCCGTCATAAAAAATCATTTCTTCCATATTCTATAAAAAATATAGCAATATTTTTTTCATTTGGCAAATGATTTAAAAAAGTTTATTAAAATTTAGTTAAAATTATAAACATTTTTATATTGTTTTGATTAATTTTTTAGCGAAGCTTTTAAATAAATAATTTCATTCTTTAATCTATTGCACTCGGCTTGTTTTTCGTTAAGCGCTTTTAAAAGCTTATCGTGCGTTAGATTTAAATTTATAATTTCTGCGCGAGTGTCTAGTTCGTATTTTTTTTGCACGATTTTTAGAAGTCCACCAAATAAGGCTTCTATGTCTTGGTCGCTTATTTGAGAAGGCATCACATGCAATTTAAAATCTTTGCTTTGTTCTTCTTTAATTTCTTCTGTGTTAATTTTATTGTTTAAAGTTTGTTTTTTCATAATAATATTTTCCCCTAAGTTTTATACAATATTTGTCGTATATTTTACTATTAATAATGTTTATGATTTTTTGTGGATTACTGACATTGTAAAAATTTTTTAATTATTTTCATAAATAGATATATGAATTATGTTTTAACGCGTAAACCGTGTTACGAATTTAATAGCAAAACAAATATAGTTGCGAATGTTTGGCATCGTTGTGTAAACAAACCGGATGACTGTTTATTTGTGTTTGAAAATGGGGCGCAAGTTTGGCTAAACAACAAAACAAATAAAAGTAGCTTTTGCTATAAAGGCGACAATTATTATATATTAAACCCAAGTTTTAATAACAAAGTTTATTTAACAACTGTTAAATATCAAAACAAACAAGTTCAATTGGCTGTGGGTAGCAATTTGTGCCTTACTCTAGATGGCGAACTTTTGTATGATAAGCCGATTAGTGGAATAGAATATAAACAGTATGAAATTATAAATAATCATCTTGTGATATATTTTAGCGGTAAAAAAAGCTTTTTTGTAATTATAAAAGACAATAAATTGTTAGTGGCTGATTTTTATGATGAGTTAAACATAAACAAAGAAGAAATATTTTTTTTAAAAAGATTGCACGATAGCCTAAACCACGGAAAAGTGTTTTGTATAACCAGTAAAGGTTATGACGAATATTTGGTTTATTTAGATGACTACGATTTAAGTTTAAAAGAAGAGTTGACACCTGCAGTTATGTTGGATTTAGTGCGCGCAAAGAATTATGCGTATGCAAACAGTTTGTTGAAAGAAGATTTGCGTCCAAAACAAGCAGAAGATATTGGAAGGTTTTTTTTAGATTTTGATGATTATCTACCGCTGTCTGCTACCGAGTTTTGTTTAATAAAAAACGACGCCTATATAGGCATCGTTAAACTTGAAACTTTTGAAGGTAAAATTTCTAACATATCTATTATGTAACTGTTTTTTCTAACAATCTGTTAAGCACAAAGTATACAGGGTAAGATGCTTGGCAAATTATTATTAAATACATTAAACAAGAATGACTTAATTCTACATAGCCAAAGAATGAAGAGAAGAAGGTAACGGCTATTGCGGATATTACTAAGAAGAATATATACATCAAACTCTTCAACCAGTTAAATGGTCTGCACATGTGGTAAAGAGCAATAAAGCCAACTATTATTACGGCAATTGAAGCCATTGTTATCATAGGGTCTGTTTTAATGCCGGTAAAGGTTTGATAAATATACATAGACACTGTTACGGACACCATGGTTAAGCCTGCTGGTAGAGCATTTCTTAATAGGTTAGTTATAAACTTACCTTTTATTTGGTTGGTGTTTGGTTGTAATGCCAATAAGAATGAAGGCACACCAATTACAAACATTTCTAGCAGAACAAACTGTTTAGGGCTGAATGGATAGGTTTTTTGCATACATAACACAAAAATTGATATAAATATTGCAAAAATAGTTTTCATAAAGAATAGGGAAGAAGATTTTTGTATGTTGTTTACAACACGTCTACCTTCGCCAACCACGCTTGGCATAGAACTAAAGTTACTATCTAGCAATACAAGCTGGCTTACACTTCTTGCAGCATCACTACCAGAGGCAATAGCTATAGAGCAGTCTGCTTCTTTTAATGCAAGAATATCGTTTACTCCGTCACCTGTCATGGCAACAGTTTTGCCTTGTTTTTTTAGCGCCCTAACAAGTATAGCTTTTTGTTCTGGGCTAACACGCCCAAATATAGTGTATTGGCTACTTGCCGCTATAACCTCTTCTTCGCTTAGGCCATGTAAACTAATATATTTATCATAATTTTCTACACCACAACGGTTGGCAACCTCGCTTACGGTAACAGGATTGTCGCCAGAAATGATTTTAATATCAACGCCATTAGATTTAAACCATTCTATTGTGCGAGGTGCATCTTTACGAATATTGTCTTGTAATAATATAAATGCTACAGGTTTTGCACCAGAGTTTGTAAACGAAGCGTTACATTCAACAAGTAAAAGCACACGGTAACCGTTGGTTGCATATTGCTCGGCTTGTTTTTTTATAGTGTCACTAGGTTTGTCTATCACGTATTCGTAAGCGCCAAGTTTATAAGATTTTCCACCCTTAAATTTGCACCCCATGAATTTACGTTCGCTACTAAAAGGAATTGATTTTTCTGCAGTGTAAGCAGGTTTGCCAAAGTGTGATTTTAGTGCGTGTGCAGTGTTATTCATATCATGGAAAGAGTGGACCATAGAAGCAATAACTTTATCAATTTCTTTGTCTGTTACAGAAGAAAGTGGAATAACATTTTTTACACTCATAGAGCCGTTGGTTAGTGTGCCAGTTTTGTCTAAGCAAAGCACGTTTGTTCTTGCCAACATTTCTATACAATAAAGCTCTTGAACCAAAGTTCTTTTTTTAGCTAGACGCATAACGCTAACATAAAGTGCAACAGAAGTTAATAAGAACATTCCTGCTGGTATCATTGCAATTATGCAACCAGAAGTTTTTGTTATAACGCGATAAACAAGAGAAAAACCTTCTAAACCGTCTTTTATGCCTGTGGTGTAGTTGTTGTAGCACATTAATATAGCAATAGGCACCATAAAGATAGATATTATTTTTATTAATGCACGTAGGCTTGTTAATAATTCACTTTTAGAAGATTTAAAAGCCTTTGCTTTTACACTTAGTTGATTTATGTAATTTTCGTCACCGATTTTTTGGACTTTGGCTTTACAAGAACCGGACGATACAAAACTTCCGCCATAAAGTTTATCACCTTTTTGTTTTTTTACAGGTTGGCTTTCGCCAGTTAATAAACTTTCGTTAGCTTCTATTGTTCCTTCTAACACAACACTATCACAAGCTATTTGCATGCCAGAGTTTAAAACAAGCACATCGTCTAGAACAACTTCAGTTTTATAAACTTCTTCTTCGTCGCCGTCACGTAAAACTTTTACAAAGTTACTGTTTGTTAGGCTTAGTTTATCCATTGTTCTTTTTGCACGGATTTCTTGCACAATACCAATAACAGTGTTTAAGGTAACAATAACCATAAATAATAAATCGGAGTAGGCACCTACAACTATAAGGGCTATTGCTACTGCCAAACAAATCATGTTAAAAAAAGTAAAGATGTTTTTTAATAAAATTGAACCAATGGATTTACAAGTTTTTACGCTAGAGATATTAACAAGATTATCTTCTGTTCTTTTAGCAACTTGTTCACTGGTTAAGCCAACATCAATTTTTGGATTATATCTGCTATATGTAACTGTAGGTTGTTTTTTTGCCATATAAAATTTTAAATTCCTTACTTATTTATTTTATCACATTACTAATAATTTTACAATTAATTTTATAAACTTTGTAATTAAATTTTTACATAAAATTTAACATTTTTATAAGCTTTAGCATAACAATCAAAAAGGAGATAATATGGACTTAAGCGAAATAAAAATTAGGCAAGAGCAGGACTATCCTAAAATTCACAATGCAAACGAATGCCCCCGCACAGTTGGGATTTTAAAGGATTTAATTTCTGGCAGAGGTGGAGAGTTAAATGCGGTTTTACAATACATATATCAATCTACCGTTGCTGATAAGGCGGATGTGGATTTAGGCGAACTTTTTGAAGAAGTAGGAATTGTTTGCATGCACCATACAGGTTTGTTAATGCATGCTGTAACAGAGTTTGGTGGATTACCAAAATATGAAGATAGCAACGGATATTCTTTTAATGCTAATTGTGTAAATTATGCTTATAAACTTAAAGATATTCTAGATGTCAATTTAACACTAACTCAAAACCAAATAGATCATTATAAACAGGCAATAAACTTAGTGAAAAATGATAGTTTAAAGAATTTGCTTATAAGGATATTAAAAGATAAAGAATTGTGGTTACAAAGCTTAAAACTTTTAAGAGGGACAGTTAAGTTTTTATCTGTTTAAAAAAAACGGGTTTTTGCCCGTCTTTTTTGTTTATTTACTGTAAAGCATTAACTCTCTTAGTTTTCCAAATTTGTTTACTTCTTTTAAATTCTTTTTATTTACAACAGCGTGTGCTTTTATTAAAATTTCATTATTAAAGTTAAAAATGTCCTTTGTGCATACTCTTCCAATTAAGAAATCTGCAGTTTGTGTATTTGGTTTTTGTTGTTCTACTTCTACCGCATTTGATGAAACTTCTTCCTTTATTAAATCTATTTGACTGTCACATTCTTCAACTGGTAACACTTTAGCCTCTTGAGGTTGTTTGTTTTTAAAAATTTTAGGTGTGGTTTTTGGTGTAAATTTGTTTAAATTAACGTGTGCAGTTTGGTCGTAAAAAATTACAGTATATTTGCCACAAGAGGCTAAAAGGTTAATTTCTAAAGTGTTGTTATTGTCTAATAAAAACTTTTCGCACAAAAACTTATCGTTTAAAGTGAAGTTTTTTATTATGCCTAAAAATTCTCCTTTAATGGAGTAGGCTTTAGAGTTTATTGGTGCTAAAGTAAGAGTTACATCTTCCACTTTTAAACTGATTGCCTGATTGTTTTTTACTGTTATTGCGTTTTTACCAATATGATAAATGTTTTTGGTTTGCAAAATAAAGCGGGTATCATTTTCGCTTAACAGTTCTATTTCCATAAGTTTTTTTAGTTTTTTGTCAAAATATAGCTTGTCCACCTTACCAAGTAACTCTCCTTCGTATAAAGAAAGCACACTTAAACCTAATAGCTCGTTACAATAATACATATTCTACCTCTAAATAATTGTATTAAAAATTTTTAAGCTTATGATAAGTTCGCAGTAATTATATTGCAATATTTTGTCTAAAAGAAGATGCTGAGTTTATATTTATATTTAGAATAAAAACAAATCAACTAGTTAAACTAACGTTAATGAAAATTAACACTCAAAAAACTTGTGAAGAAATAAAAAGTAAATTACATAATTGTAGCGACATTAAAACACGTTCGCTAAAAGTTTTTAATAAAGAAGTAACATTGGTTTATATTGCAGACATAACAGATAATCAGCTTCTTAACGACACTGTTATTTATCCATTAACTAACATTAATAAAAAAGCGAAAGGTAAAATAATAGATTTTATAAAAGAAGAAATCTTATCTAGTGTGGAAGTAACAGAAATAACATCAGTAGAAGATGCTTGCCAAGATATTTTACAAGGCAAAACTTTGTTGCTTTTAGAGGGTGCAGATAAAATTTTGGGTTGTGATATGGAAAAGATTGTTGTGCGTGCTGTAGAGCAACCGCCAACAAGCTTAGTTATACGCGGTCCAAGAGAAGGTTTTAATGAAAGTATTAAGTATAATCTTGCTCTAATTAGGCAAAGAGCAAAAAGTGATGACCTTGTTATAACAGACTTAGAACTAGGTAACATAACAAAAACAAAAGTTAGTGTTGTTTATTTTGATTCTTTAGCAGATAAAGGAGTAGTTAAAGAGATTTTAAAACGTTTAAAAAAGATAAAGATTGATGGTGTTATGGACAGCCACTATTTAATATCTTATCTTTCTAATCGTCCACACTCATTATTTAAACAGGTGGGAGATACTGAAAAACCAGACATTTTAGTTGCAAAGATGCTAGAAGGTAGAGTTGGTATTTTGGTTGACGGCTCTCCAATAGCGTTAACACTTCCTTTTATTTTAATAGAAGATTTACAAAACAGTGATGATTATTACGGACAACCTGTCCATGTAAGTTTTGTTAGAATTTTGCGCCTTATTGGTGTAATAATGGCAGTTCTGTTGCCGGGGGCATATATTGCTTTAAGTAAGTTTCATTATAAGATATTGCCATTAGAGTTTCTAGTTACGATAATGAATTCAAGTGCGGGTATACCGTTTTCCCCTTTTGTGGAAATAATATTTTGTGTGTTGTTGTTTGAAATTTTATACGAAGCCAATTTACGCATGCCTCAATATTTAGGTATTGCAACATCTATTGTTGGTGCGTTAATTTTAGGAGAAACTGCAGTAAACGCGGGTTTGGTTAGCCCTCCTGCTGTTATGATTGTGGCTCTTTCAGGCATTACATTTTATATAGTGCCAAGCATGGCGGGGCAGTTTAGTATTTTGAGGTTGGTTGGATGTTTGATTGGCGCATGTCTGGGTATTTATGGTATGTTGTTGTTTTGTGTTTATCTTGTGGCTTACTTGTCAGACTTTGATAGTTACAAAAGCCCACATCTTGCACCAGCAGCACCATTTATCAAAGATGACCAAAAAGATTTTATTGTTCGCAAGCCTATAAGTGATATGCGTAAGCGACCAAAGTCTATACCAAACAATAAAAAGAATGACGATAGGAGGGTGGATAATGACAACGAAAATTAATTATCGCCAAACCTGTATTCTTGTATTTTTAAGCCAAATAGCTCTAAAGTTTTTGGCATTGCCAAGTTTGATGTATATGGAAAGCGGAAACGAAAGCATTTTTATTGCCCTAGTCATGATGATTACAGACGGCTTGTATGCTTTTTTACTGCTGGGTTTGGCAAGAAAAAGTGGCGAAAAAAATTTATATGAATTTATGTGTGCATGCTTGGGTAAGGTTATTACAAAAATAATTCTTGTAGTGCTTTTGCTGAAATATGCCTTGGTGGTTGCAAACATTTCTAAAGGTTTAGAGTTTTTTGTTGTAGACAACTTGTATACTGAATTTAAATGGCACTATTATGTTTTACCATTAATTGCAGTAGTTGGCTTTATGATTTATAAGGGAATAAATAATCTAGGTAGAGTTGGCGAGATTGTATGTTGGCTAATTATTGTTGGTATTGTATACATTGCTTTAAAATCTTTTTCTAGTGCAGATGCCGAAAGTTTTTTACCTTTATTTGAAAGTGGGGTAAAACCGCTGTTTGATTGCTCTTTTAAATATATGTCTTGGTTTGGCTCGTCAACCTTTATATTAATGCTGTTTGGTAAAATTGATTTTAGCCGTCGTAAACCATGGCAGATGATAAGGTATATATTAATAGCAATAGCGTTAGTGCAACTTGTATACTTTGTGTTTTATGGTATATTTCAAGTTACATCGCCTACGCACAGTTTTTGCTTAAGTGATATAAGCCAATTTTCTAGTGTGCATTCTTCCATTGACGAATTATCTTGGTTGATTGTGTCGCTTTGGATTGTGGCACAGGCAGTGCAGATTGCGATTTATTCTTACTGTATTGTAGAAGCCTTAAAATTTATTTTTAACATTAAAGGTGAAATTTTGCCAACCCTTATTGTAATGTTGTATATAGCTTTGCTAAGTTTAATTGGAGAAAATACTCTTGGGCTTGAAAGGTTTTTCTTTTCGATTTACGCGTCAGTATTGTCAATAGTGGCACAATATATTATTCCTATAATAATATGGATTGCATATTTAATAAGGTCTAAAATAAATAAAGCAAAAACGCCTCAGCAACAAAAACAAACCAATCTTAAGCAAACAAAAAAGGTTGCACAAAAAAGGAGGGCTGGATGAAAAAATTAAAGACAATTTTTAGCCCTGCTAAGTTGGTGCTGTGGTTGGCAATAATACTTTTAGTTTTTACTGCCCCACAAGTAAACGGTGAGGCAATGAGTAAAAGTGAAATTATTGTAACCATGTTGTTTGTAGATAAAACAGAAAATGAATATGATATTGCAATAAGCATGCTTTCCCCAGGCAAGGAAAAAGATAAAAATCAACAGGTCTATGTTGGCAAGGGAAAAACTTTAAGTGCTGCGGTAGATAGTATTTCTTTAGCTGTTGGAAGAGAGATGGGCTTTGCTCAGTGTGAAATAATGGGGCTTGGTAACGGAATTTGTGAAGAGGGAGTTATGCAGGCTTTGGATTATATGACCCGCACAAAGAAGGTTGGAAGAAATGCTGTGCTAATTAACTTTGAAGGTGACACAATCGACTTTGCAAAAGCAGTAGCCGATATTAATACAAACAAAGCATTAAGTTTAAGTGAAATAATTAACTATGACAAGCGTTATTTGTTGTCGCAAGACAGTAATATAGAATCTTTTTACATAGGTTATTTTAGTCAACTAGCGCTTGGTATTATGCCAAAAATTAGTTTAATAACTGAACCTAAAGATAATGCTATTGAAGTAAATGGTGGCTCTGCGGGTTCTAGTGGTTCTTCAACAAGTAGTAGTTCTGGTAGCGTTTCTGGTGGTGGGGGTAGTCAGCCTCAATACCTTTTAAACAATGGAACAACAGTTGTATTTAAAGAAGGTAAAAAAGAAATTGAACTTACACCAGATATCATGGAAAAGGTAAATATTTTTGTTAATAACGACCAAAGAAATTCAATTGTGCTAACAAATGTTAATGACCATGTGTTTAAAGATGCTACAGTTGTTGTTGATGTTGTAAAAAAAGACATTTCTTCAAGTGCAACATTCAAAGATGGGGTTCCAATTTATAAAAATGATGTAACCCTAACCGTTAGCGTAGAAGAGGTTGCT
>CANDFN010000005.1 GCA_947384015.1 uncultured Clostridia bacterium
GGCAAAAGCACATTATTTAATGCAATTACAAAAGCTGGCGCAGAAAGTGCCAACTATCCTTTTTGCACAATAGAACCAAATGTTGGTGTGGTTGATGTTGCGGACGATAGACTAAATAAACTTGCCAAACTTTACAACACTAAAAAGATAATTCCTGCGCAAATAGAGTTTGTAGATATTGCAGGTCTTGTTAAAGGTGCTAGCGAGGGCGCTGGGCTTGGTAATAAGTTTTTAAGTCATATTCGTGAAGTGGATGCAATTTGCTATGTTGTGCGTTGTTTTAAAAACGATAAAATTATTCATGTAGAAGGAAGTGTTAACCCAATTAGAGATATTGAAACAATTAGGTTGGAGCTTATTTTAAGCGATATAGACACAGTTCAAAAACGTTTAGATAAAATAAAAAGGGTGGTTCATGGTGGTGTGGCAGATCCTCAAACTGTGCGTGAGTTTGAACTATTAAATCAAATTTTAGAATTATTAAAGCAAGAAAAGCCTGCAGGTATGTTGCAACTTACAGCAGATGATAAAAAAATTGTAGACGGCTTCTTTTTAATTACTACAAAACCTATTATTTATGTTGCAAACACAAGCGATGAGTTAGACGATTTTCAACGCGATAATATAGAAAAAATTAAACAGGTTGCAGTTAGCGAACATGCTGAAGTAATATCTCTTTGTGCAAAAACAGAGGAAGAATTAGTAAATATGCCAGCAGAAGATAGAGAGATGTTTAAGCAAGAGCTTGGCATAGATAGTTCGGGCTTAGAAAAATTGGTTGTGGCAAGCTATCATTTGTTAGGGCTTATAAGTTTTATTACAGCAGGGGAAAAAGAGGTGCGTGCGTGGACAATCCGCCGTGGCACACTTGCCCCGCAAGCGGCTGGTAAAATTCACACAGACTTTGAACGTGGTTTTATACGTGCCGATGTAGTAAAGTATGACGATTTAATCACGCTTGGCGATTATAATGCTTGTAAAGAGAAGGGTAAAGTTATAAGTGCTGGTAAAGACTATGTTGTGCAAGACGGAGATATTATAGTGTTTAAGTTTAATGTGTAAAACATGCTTAAAACAATGTAATAAACTACTTTTGCAATTTGCAAAGTAATAATAAAAGATATAAAAATAATAGTTTGCAATAATTTTAAAGTAAATTTGACATCATACTAAAAAATTTGTAAACTATTAACATAGGAGAAGGGTTATGAAAAAATATAAGTATAGTGAAATTAAAGGTAAGGAAACTTTAACAAAATTAGTAAACAGGGTTTACAATATGCAAAGTTATGATGATGTTGTTCCGCTAGAAATGACTAAGGCAGAAGCAAAGGAATTTGCGCGTAAACATCTTGCTAAATCTTGTTTTCCATTAATCCCATTAGAGTATAGGGATGATAACGAATTTATGAGAGATATGATAACTTCTCATTTTCCAATAAATGAACCTTCTGTTATGAAATATGCAAGCGAAAGATTAAGAAATGATTATGAGTTTTGCAAATTTGCAATAAAAAATCATAAATATCATGCAACACCATGGATTGGTAAAAAATTATTAAATGACCCTAAATTTTTTATAGAAGTGTTTAACATGAATCATTATGATACTTACGATAATGTAACAATGGAAGATTATGCTACCGAAGCAAATATTGCAGAAGATTTAATGAAAAAGGCTGGTCCTGCCGTGTTGGGCGATAAAAAGATAATTTTAAGGTCGCTACATCGTATGACTTGCAAATGTGGTAGGGAAGTTTTTGCAAGTGACTTATTGTGGTTAAGAACAATTCCTATTGGTTATTTAAACGATAAACGATATGTGTTGCAAATGATAAAAATAACTCCTCAGGTTTACGATTATCTAGATACTTATATGCAAGATGACCCGGACATAATTTATGCAACCTGCGTTTCTATGTTAAAACATGATGTAACACGTATGCCACAATATTTAAGGGTAAGGCTTTCTAAAAGCAACTCTAAATTAAAACGCATTACCAAAATTCTTGGTAGGCTTGGGGAAACTAGCCAAAGAGATATTATTCAAAGGGCAAGGTTTAACAAAGCTATGGAAGAAGTATTGGCAAAAGAATTAAAAAAAGGCAAAGGCAAAAATTTTGTTGCATAATTTAAACTAAACAAACAAAAATAAAAAACAGCCGTTTGGCTGTTTTTTTCTATAAAGAAAGGTTATTTGCATTTTATTAGTAAATAATTTTTCTTACCCTTTTTAAACAATGCTCCATTTTGTAAATCTGCTTTGCTAATTTGTAGAGTAGGGTCAGTTATTGTAGAGCCGTCCATAGATAAACCATTTTGCTCAATCAATCTTCTTGCTTCACCTTTACTTGTAACAAATTTAGCATTTAAAAGCAGGTCTAGCACGCCAATGCTTTCGCCATTAATTTCAACCTCGGCGCTAGGTGCATTGCTTTTGTCTATTGTGTTAGAAGCAAATAAGTTATTGCTCATGTTTTGGGCCTCGTTGGCATCAGCTTCGCCACGAATAAATTTGGTAATTTCGTAAGCTAAGCGTTTTTTGCTGGCTACAATATCTGTTTTAATAAGCGCTTTAACTTCGTTCATAGGTAGGTCTGTAAACAAAGCAAACATCATCTCTACACAAGCATCTGGGGTTTGGTAAATGCCTTGGTAAAAATCGTAGGCAGAAATTTTGTTGCTATCAATCCAAATAGCGCCTTTTTCTGTTTTGCCCATTTTCTTGCCCTCTGGGGTAAGCAAAAGTGGGTTAGTAGCACCCACTAAAACGCGGTTGGCGTTGTCTATAAAATTTAATTTTCTAGCAAGTTCGGTTCCTGCAACAATGTTTCCCCATTGGTCAGCGCCTCCCCATTGAACTTTGCAATTATAATGTTTGTTTAAGTAAACAAAGTCATAAGCTTGCATTAACATGTAACCCATTTCAAAAAAGGTTAGTCCGCCTTCCTGTACACGTTTAGAATATATTTCATTTGCTAACATTTTATTTACATTAAAATGCACACCAACATCGCGCATAAATTCTACATAGTCGTAACCTTTAAACCAATCTGCATTATTAACAATAATAGCAGGGTTTTCACCGTCAAAACGTAAAAATTTGCTGTAAGCACGTTTAATTCCCTCTATGTTTTTTGCAAGTTGTTCTTTAGTAAGCATAGGGCGCATGTCGCTTCTTCCAGTAGGGTCGCCAATAGCAGCAGTAGCACCACCAACCAAAACTATAACTTTGTGCCCAGCTTGTTGAAACCTACGCAAAATTGTGCATGGCACGCAATGCCCAATATGTAAACTGTCTGCAGTCGGGTCGGTGCCTGTGTAAACTGCAATTTTATCTTCGTTAAGCAACTTTTTTAAAAGTTCATCATCTGTTGTTTGATATAAAAGCCCGCGCTCTTTAAGTGTTTCGTATAATGCCATGTAAATTACTCCTAATTATATTAACTGTTTTTATTGTCCCACATGTTAGACAACCAATTTTTAATCATGTCTCCATTAACAACTTTGTTTTCAACCACCTTGTCGGTAGTGGTGTAAATAACTCGTTCTATATAAGTATTTTCTCTTATAAGAGGTTTAACGGTTTTGTTAACTGCAGGTATTAAAGTTAAAAAGCTTAAAACCACATTAAACACAATTATTATACACATTGCTTTTAAAAAGCCAAATATTGCACCAAATATCTTGTTTATAACACCAATAACTTTGGTTTTAGTAATTTTATCTATAATTTTGTTAATTATTAATAGAACAATTTTTAAGATTATAAATATTAAAAGCGCACAAATTATAATCATGCAAATGTGTCCAACGCTTCTACCAACAACAGATGCAATAGTTTCATCTTCTGCAAAATTGCCATTAATGTTGTTAAACACAACTTTGGTTAATTGTCCTAAAAAGCCTAAACCTGAAGGCATATTTTCTGGTAAATAGTTTGTTGCTAGGGTGGCAAAGTATTCGTTATTTTTAATTAAACCTTTTGCTATTCCGCCACCAATTAGCCCGTCAAAGTTATAAATATGATTTACCCAATTTGCAACATAGCGTGCAGCGAATATTGCAACAAATATACACACTGCCCAACTAAAGAAGGCTAACACAGATTTTAAAAAACCTTTTTTATAGCCGATAATTGCAGAAATTACCAAAGCACACACTATAACAACGTCTATTATTAAACCAATTGTGGCAAGCATGTTTCCTCCTAAACTCAAAAAAATGATTATAAATATATTATCACAACAACCCGTTTTTGTCCACTATTTTATTAAATATAATTAAAATTAAAATAAAAGGCAAAAATAGAAAAAGCGACAAATTATATATAAATAAAAGGCACAATTCGGTAATAAACTATATAAAATATCTGTTAATAGTGTTAAATTTTGTTGTTTAAAAAAAATAGATATGATATAATATTTTGTATTGAGGTAAAAATGGAAAACAAAAAATCTAATCCGCTAAAAACTATGTTAATCTACGGCATGATAATACTTCTTGCCGTGCTTTTAATTTGGTGGTTTGTAAATAAAAATTCTACCGACCAAAAAATTAGTTATGATCAATTTCAAACTTATATTCAGGAAGATAAGGTTGATAGTATAGATATTTATGGTTATACAATACGAATTCGTTTAGTAGATAGTAAAATTGATGAAAAAGATTTCCCTAATAAAAAGATAGACCATTATTGCACTTATTATGGCAGTTATGATAGAGTTTACGATTTGTTAGATAAACACAACTATCAAACCGATGAAAATGGAAATTTGATAATAATTAATGGTGCTTATCAATTAAGAGATGATGTTCATTTTATTAAAGTAAATGCTGCACCAAAAAGTGAAAGTTGGATAAATGCCGCAATGACATATGTTGCAATTTTATTAATTGTAGGTATAGCTTTCTTATTGTTCCGTTCTATGTCGGGAACTAAAAACGGCTTTGGCTTTGGTAGAAGTAAAGCAAGGCTTGTAGAATCTTCAAATGTTCACTTTAACGATGTTGCAGGTGCAGAGGAAGAAAAACAAGAGTTACAAGAAATTGTAGAATTCTTAAAAAATCCAGCTAGATTTACTGAACTTGGCGCACGTATACCAAAAGGCGTATTGTTGGTTGGTCAACCAGGAACAGGTAAAACTTTACTTGCAAAAGCAGTTGCTGGCGAAGGCAAAGTTCCATTCTTTACAATATCTGGTTCAGATTTTGTAGAACTATATGTTGGTGTTGGTGCAAGCCGTGTAAGAGATTTATTTGAAACTGCAAAAGCACATGCACCTTGTATTGTATTTATTGATGAAATTGATGCAGTAGGTAGACAACGTGGTGCTGGACTTGGTGGCGGTAATGACGAACGCGAACAAACACTTAACCAGTTGTTAGTAGAAATGGACGGCTTTGAAGCTAATAGTGGTATTATTGTGCTTGCTGCAACAAACCGTGCAGATATTCTAGACCCAGCCTTAACCCGACCTGGGCGTTTTGATAGACAAATTTATGTTCACTTACCGGATGTTAAAGGTAGGGAAGATATAATTAAAGTTCACTCTAAAAACAAACCTTTAAGCCCAGATGTTGATATTAAGCGTTTGGCAAGGCTTACAAGTGGACTTGCTGGTGCAGATATAGAAAACGTGCTTAATGAAGCTGCGCTTTTAACTGCCCGTGATGGTAGATACAAAATAAGTATGATAGACTTGCAAGAAGCTTTAAATAAAGTATTAATGGGGCCTAAAAAAGTTTCTAGGGTTATAACAGAACAAGATAAAAAAATTACAGCCGTCCATGAAGCAGGGCATGCGATAGTTGCGCAAAGCTTAGAAAATTGTGATAACGTTCAAGAAATTTCTGTTATTCCTCGTGGGGAAGCTGGCGGTTACACTTTAACTTTAGATGAAAAAGACCGCACACATATGCAAAAACAAAAACTACTAGATACCATTTGTATGATGCTTGGTGGTAGAACTGCAGAAGAGTTAATGTTAGACGATATAACTACTGGCGCAAGTAACGATATTGAACGTGCTACTAAAGTTGCACGTAAAATGGTGTCAGAATGGGGTATGAGTGAAAAACTTGGTTTGTTAAGTTTTGGTGAAGGTGATGAAATATTTGTTGGAAGAGATTATCAAAAACAAGTGCCTTACAGCCAAGAGCTTGCAAGCACAATAGATAAAGAAGTTGCAAAAATAATTAATACTGCACATGCTCGCGCTAAAGAAATTTTAACAAGCAGAAAAGATGTTATAGAAAAAGTTCAACGCATATTACTAGAAAAAGAAACCATTTATAAAGAAGAGTTTGAAATGATTTATAATGGCGCAACTGTTGAAGAAGTTGAAAGTGCAATAGACGAAAAAGAAAAAGAGAAACGTGAATATCAAGAACGTGCCAAAAAAGAGGCTATTGAAGAACACAAGACTAGAGATATAAAATCTAGGGTGGAAACAGCACGTGCACTTGCTAAAGCTGGGGTAATTTCTAAACAAGATTTAGAAACTATTATAAGCGAAGCAGAAAAAGAAATGGCAAATATTAGCCCACTAAAACAAGAAAATAGTTCTGCTGAAAATACAGAACAAATAAATGTAAATGATAAAACATCAGAAGAAAAGCAAATAAAGAAACAATCAACAACTAGTAGAAAAACTAAAAAAGAAGACGATAAGAAGGAATAATAGTTGCAATAAATAAAAATTTATTGTAAAATTAAATTAGGAGATAAACATGGCAAAAAAAATTACAGCAATAGTAAGTTTAGTTATAGTTGGTATTTTAATTATAGCAACTTTAATAATGGCTAATGTGTCAGTTCAACATGGTGTTAATTGTGCAGAACCTAGTAGAATATGGGTGGTTAAATCTTCAGTGACTAGTGGTGAAGCCGGAAGATATCTTTATAAAGAAGACAAAGAGTATGAAGAAATTTTAAACTATGTAAACTCTGCAAGTAAAGAAAGGCTTTTAACATCATTGTTTGGTGGCACAGTAGGCGATAAAGCACAAATAAAAGAAGTAACAACTTCAAATAATCAATCTATAACCTCACCATCTAGCAAAGGTTATGCTTACTTTGTGTGCTACGAATATGATACCCCACAAACTTTAATGAATGGCAATAAAAAGTTTAAAGATGAAAATGGTAATAACTACTATTATGGAGGATTATTCTTCGGTGTTAAAAACGAAGAGGGTGCAACTGTTGTTGATGTATATGTAAATTCTTGGGACAATTACAAAACAACTCCAGTATATAACTATCACTATTATTATGAACTTTCTGCAGACTTCCAAGATTTATACACATATTTAAACGCAAATTTTAAGTAATAAAAAAAAATCAACCTTTATGGTTGATTTTTTGTTTAAACTGTTGTTCCATCGTCATTGGAATTAGTGTTGTTATTGTCAGTAGAGTGGTTGGATTTTTTTCTTTTTCTAATTGTCCAGTCCATACCACATTTGTTTAATTCTTCAATGGTCTCCGGTAACAATTCGTCTTTATGTTGTTTTAAAAAGTTTCTAAACATATATTCTGTGTAAGGATAACCATTTTCGTCTTTATAAGGCATATTTCTTAATAGGATACCAGTTTTATTATACCAACTTATTAAATACTTATAGGCTCTTTTATCAAGTGATTTCTTTTTTGTCACAGTCCATTCCATGCCATATTTGTTTAATAATTCTATATTATCTTCAGTTAAATATTCAGCATGTTTTCTTAGCCAATAAACAAAATCATAAAGATGCGGTTTGTTGCCGTTTTCGTCAAGCCTTGGAATTTCACAAATTAATTTATTGTTTTCTATACACCAAGGTATAAGATCGCTTTTTATTCTTCTTGTAACAGCTCTTACATAAGTTTTTTTAACAAGGCATTCTTCTGTAATCATTCCGTATTTTTTTAGTAGGGCAACAGTTTCTTCTGGTAAAAATTTTAATTTCTTTTTTAAATATGTGCAAAAAACATAAAGAGTGTTCAAATCTCCGTTTTCATCCTTCCTTGGAATATCATAAATCATTTTATTGTTGATTTTGCACCAAGGTATTAATTCGCTTTTAATTCTTTTTGTAATATGTGCTTGATGTGTTTTAGTGTCGGTGCTGTCATTCCAAACCATACCATATTGGTTAAGTAATTCTATGTTTTCTTTAGTTATGTATTTAATATTCTTTTTTAAGTTAAACATAAAATCGTATAGTGGATTTTTCTTGCCTCCATCCATTCTTGGTATGTCATAAATCATTTTGTTGTTGTCTATACACCATTGTATAAGTTTTGTTTGTATTCTTTTGTTTAATAAATCATGTCCTGTTGCCATAAAGTTTCTCCTTAACTGGATTATAGCACACAAATTTTTAAATTTCAATACCCATTTTAAAATAATAATAAAAAAGCCAGCTAATGCTGGCATCTTTTATTCACCCTTTTTGTAATAACTTCCAGAGTGTTGTGTGGCAGGGAAGCGTTTACCTTTTTCTAGGTATAAACTACCGCCATTGTGACCTTTTGCGTCAAAAGCCACATAAGTTGCAGATTCTGGCACAATATCGCCAGGGGTCCATTGAGTTTTGTTCATTTTAACCTCCATTGTTAGTTTGTGCAATTATGCATATGTTATTCTATAAATATAATCACGATTATAATCTGTTTGCATTCTTTTGTTTTTTATGTTAAACTAAAAATATGAAATGGTTTTTTAAAAAGGACAAATCAAAGCCTGTAATAATGGCAGAAGAACATATTAAATCTGGGCATAAAAAATTAGATTTTTTAACCTTGCCAAAAACTGCGGTTATATTCTGCATGTCTAAATGGGATACAATCATAAAAGAGAATTTTGATGTAGAAACTATAACAGAAGCGCTACCAAGATTTTTAGGTAGAACGCCTGTTTATAAAATTAAAAATAATGATGATTTTTGTTTTTTACATGGCGGAGCAGGTGCACCTCAAATGGCTGATACTATTGAAACCATACATGCCCTTGGTGTAAAAAATGCTATTTTGGTTGGTATGGCTGGTGGATTTGCTCCTAATGTAAATATTGGAGATGTTGTTATACCTAGCAAAATATTAATAGAGGAAGGAACAAGCCTACATTATGGTTTCAAAAAATGGGCAACAGCAAACAATAAACTTAATATTGCAGATTTGCAATTGTTAAGCAAAAACTTTAATGTTCTTTTAGAAAAAACTATTACCACGGATGCCGTTTACCGCCAAACAATGTTTAAAGAAAAGCTTTGGGCAAAGTTGGGTTGTGTATGTGTAGATATGGAAGCATCGGCATTTACGAATATATGCAACTATTATAATATGCAAAATTGTGTTTTTTTGCGAATATCAGATAAGCATGGGGTTGATAAAAATTCTCCAAAATGGCAATGGGGAGTTAAAAACAATTATAGAAAAGAATTTATAAAAAGTATAATTGATTTTATACTTAGCAATAAACTATTTTAACAAAAGTTGGATTTTTTTATGTTTGCTAAAAAAATTGCAAAACTTGTAGAAATATGGTAAAATGTTTCTATGATAAAAGTGGTGCAAACATCTTCTTTGCCGTCAGCATTAAATTATGCTGGTGTTTTTTGTAAGCAAAATAAAGGGCAAAAAATAGATATTGTTGTGCCAGACAAATTAAGTCTTTATATGGAGCGTTTTATATTTGAATATTTGCACATATCTGCAAGTTTTGATATTAATATTAGCACACTTAATAGGTTTGCAAAAAGAAATAATATTATAGATAAATCTAAGCAAATAAGTAAACTTGGCAGTATAATTTTAATAAATAAAATTTTAAACCAAAATGCAGATGCTTTTAAAGTGCTAGTTAGCCACAATTATTCATTTAGTTATGCAGAAGAAATTTATAAAACAATTTATCAATTAAAGGCTTCTAAAATCGTTCCAGAAGAGATGTTAAAATTTAAAAGCCGTAACGATAGATTAACACACAAAATTCAAGATTTAGCAATAGTTTATCAGCAGTATGAAGAACAAAAAGCGGGATTAATAGATGCCTCTGATATGTTTTTACTTTCTGCTTTTAACATAAGCCAGGGTAGGGAAAACCATAAAATACTTTTTGTAGGTTTTGATGATTTTACTGCAATAGAATACTCTCTTATAGAGCAACTTGCAAAGTCCTGCGAAGTAAGCATTGCAACATATATGTCTAACACTGGCAATAAATATATTTTTAATGATGAAGTTCGCCTACAATTAAAAAATATTGCCTACATCAATGGTTTTAATTATGAAGAAATAATTAATAATACAGAAAACAACAACTTAAAAACATTTTTACAAAATAATTTATTTGCAACAAACAAAACAACCTTTTGCGCAAAGCCAGAAGAAATAAAGATATTTTCTGCTTCTAGTTCTGGTGATGAAATAGAATTTGTGGCAAGAGATATTAAAACAAAAATTTTAAAGGGCGAAAAGTTTAATAACTTTGGTGTGGCGGTTTTTGATTTAGAAAATAAAATAAATAAAATTGAAGAGTTGTTTTCTAAATATGAAATTAATTACTATATAGATACTGCTATGAGCATAAACAAAAGTGTATATTATAAATTTTTGTTGAGTATCTTTAAATTTAATTTAGATTCAAACAATTTAGAGCATATTATAGACATTATTTCTTCACCATTTTTTAAATTGGCAAAGGAAGAAAAAAGGCAATTAATTTTAGAACTAACAAAACTTAAATTTAAGGGCAAAAGTTTAAAAAAGCTTAAATTTACAGCAGAATTAGAGGCTTCTGCTAAGTTTTTGGACAAATTTTTGTCAATTTTTAGTTTTAATAAGAACATGCCTCTTTTAAATTTAAAAGAATTTTTGTTTAATTCTTTAACACAAATTGGTGTAGATGAAATTATAAATGAACTACAAGCAAAAACAGATTTAAAAAGCAAATTGTTGTTAAAAAAATCAAACGAAGAAGTAAACAATTTATTTGAAGAGGTTTTAAAATTTTATCCAGACATTACTGCGGAAACTTTTTACGAAATTTTTGTTCGTATTTCGCAAGTTGTAGAAGTAAACAATTTGCCTTTAACTTTGGATGCCGTTAAAGTTGTTGATGCAAACAATTTTGTGGAGCAGTTTGATAATCTTTATTTGGTAAATTGCACCTCTCTTACAGCACCAAGTTTAAAACATGATTGCGGTATAATTTTAGATGCGGAAATAGAGGAATTGAATTTTGCTCATAAGCTTGCACCAACAATTGCACATATAAACAAGTTACAAAGACTAAGACTTTTTAACACTTCTTTATTATTTAATAAAACTTTAACAATAAGTTATTATAAAACACAAAGTGAACTAATTAAAGAACTATGTTCTAAAATTACAATTTTATATAATGGCGCAGAAATAAAATTGCAACCTCAATATAAAAATGTGTTTGCAGATTATGTGGCTTTAAGTAAAAACGATTATTTATTTGCCTTAGCAAAATGTAAGGACAATGATAGTGATGTCCCTAACTTTAACTGCACAAGCACTTTGCCGATATTTAATATTAACACCATGTCAGCATCTTTTTTAGAGCATTATTTTGCGTGTCCTTTTTATGCTTTTTTAAACGACTTATTAAAAATACGTCCACGCTATGATAGTGAAGTTATGGCTATGGATATTGGTAACATTTTGCATGAAATTGTTTATTTGTATTACAAAAACAATAAACAGGTTGGAGATGTGGCAGAGTTTATAAAAACACAAGTAAATAAATATTTAGAAAAGGAAGACCGCTTAAAAATAAATGCAAACAGTGTCATAATAACCGCCATTGTAAAAGAGGGCGTTAGAATTATAAATGGGCTAGATTATATAGACCAACATAATAACTTTAAACCAAAATACTTTGAATATACTTTTAATGGAAACAATGCCTTAAATTTAGGGGATGCAAATTTAATAGGTAAGGTAGATAGGGTTGATACATGTAACTTGTATGGCAGTAGTAAAGACGATAGTTTTAGAATTATAGACTATAAAACAGGTAATGCAAACGCAAATTTAAGCGAACTTTATTATGGAAAGAAATTGCAATTGTTTTTATACAACCTAGCAATAGAAAAAATATTAAACATGAATGGGGTTGGAAGTTTTTATTTGCCATTACACAACAAGTATGAAAAAAAAGAAAACTTTACCTATTCGTTAACTGGTTTTTATATTAAAGATAGCGAAATTGTAGACGCATTAGACAATCGTTTGCAAGCGGGGGATAAAAGCGATATTGTAAACCTAATAAAAACAACTGATGGCAGTGCAAGAAGGTCAAGCGAAAAGGTGGTTTCAGCAGAGGAGTTTAAGTTGCTAAAAAATTATTCTAAAACTGTTGCAAACCAAGCGGTTAAAGAAATTAAAGCTGGCAATATTATTCCTAGTCCGTTGGAAGGTAATACTATGTGCAATTATTGTCCATATGCACACATATGCTTAAAAAAGGCTAATAATATAAAACCACGTGCTAAAGACGAAGTAAAGACAAGCAGTTTTGAGGAGGAAAAATGATAGAAGATTTCAAAGGCGTTCAGCATGATATTTTAACCTCTACAAATAATGCTGTTTTAGTTAGTGCGGGTGCAGGCAGTGGAAAAACCACGGTAATGATAGAAAAGATTGCAGATTTAATTATAAATCAAAATGTGCCTGTTAATAGTTTGTTGGTGGTAACCTTTACAGTTTTAGCTGCGGAGGAGATGAAAGAAAGGTTAATAGAAAAATTAAAATCGGTATTAACAACCTCACCAGATAAAGAGAGGATTTTAAATTTAATAGAGCAAGTAAAAACTGCTAGCATAGACACAATTGACGGATTTAGTTCTAAAACCATACGTAAATATTTTTATACATTAGAAATTAATCCTAACATAGAAATTATAAGCGACGCTACTAGAGATTATTACATTACCCGTGCTATGAAAAAGACATTAGATGATTACGAAGCAAACACACAAAATTTTGAACAACTTTTAGACATATTTGGTGGGGACAGTCGTAATTTAAACACTTTAAACAGGTTGATAGTTGATATTTATTATAAACTTATAAATATAGAGGATTATAATCAATTTTTGATGGATGCCTTAAACGAATATAAAACTGACGAGCATTGTGTTAATTTTTTAAAAGATAAGATATTAAATACAATTAATTATGCTAAAAAGTTGGCTCAGGGCGGGTTTTCAGCTTTAGACGAAACCTTACAAAAACTCTGTTTAAATTTTATAGACCAATTAAATAAATTTAATAGCGATGACAATTTAAAAGCCCTGCTTAAAAAACTAAAAGAAACAACATGTCCAGAACTTAGAGGTAAAAAGAATTGTGATGAAGTTAAAACCGCTATTAAGTTGGTAAAGGACTTAGAAAAAAAGATGCAAACTGAAGGCATAGACGAAAGTTATGATATTAAAAACGCAGAAATTTACGAATATTTAACCAACTTTTTAGAAATTTTAACTGCATTTATGCAAAACTATAAACAAATTAAACAAAAAAACAATTTAATAGATTTTAACGATTTAAATAGATTGATGTTAAAACTTTTATCAAATGAGAAGGTTAAAGCTGAATTACAAGCACAATATAGATATGTTTTTATAGATGAATATCAAGATGTAAACCCATTGCAAGACAATTTATTAGCTCAAGTAATAGGTAAAAATACAAAGTTGTTTTTAGTAGGTGATGTAAAACAATCAATATATGGCTTTAGGGGTGCAAATCCAAATTCGTTTTTAAATAGATACACTAATTATAAAAATAACAATAAGGTTGGGCAAGCCTTTAATATGAATGTAAATTACAGGTCTAACCCAATTATAATGCAATTTGTAAACGATGTTTTTGCGCGTATAATGACAGAAGCAGACGCTGACATAAACTATGGCGAAGATTGTATGATAGAACCTAAGCGTGATGATATTAACGATGACAAAGTGTCGCTAATGCTTGCTAAGGAAGTAGATAAACCTTTGGCTAAAAACTTATATAGTGTAAAAAATGCAAAGCTGGTTGATGAACAAAATGACGAGGCTGTTTTAGTTTTGCTTGCAATAACAAATTTAATTAATAAACCCTTTTATGATGCAAAATTAAAATGTAATCGTAACATAGAGTATAAAGACATTGCCATACTTTCACGCTCTTGTGAAGACGAGCAGGCGCGCCAACTAATTAACTTTTTAAGGCAACATAATGTGCCATTAAAAACCAGCACCAAATTGGATCTCGTTCAAAATGAAGGCGTAAAGCTAATAATGTCTATATTAAAATGTGTGGTAGGCTTGGCTGATGATGTGGATTATCTTGCAACATTTTTTGCATTAACCGATGTTACTGCAGAAGAAGTTGCAGAAATAAAACTTGGTGCGGACAGTTTATATGGTGGGCTAAAGGCGTCGTCTAAAGATAAAATTACCAATGGTTTTAATTTAATAAATGGTATGGAAAAATATTCTTACCATTCAACCAACAGTCAATTAATTAGATATATTTTAAATGATTGTGCTTTAAGATATAATTTGTTGTTAAAACCTAATGGTGAAGCTGTTGTCAATGATATAGAAGAATTTATTGGGAAACTCTCTGCTTTGGAAGATTGCTTAAATTTAGCAGAGTTTATTAAGGTTGTAGAAAGTAGTAAAAATCAATCTAGTGAAGTTGAAAATTTAGACGAAGAAAACAGTGTCACAATTCAAACAATTCATAAAAGTAAAGGTTTGGAATACCCTGTAGTTATTTTATACAATACTGCAAAACAATTTAATTATATTACTGATAACTCTTTAATTAATTTTAACACAGAATTTGGTTTGGGTGTAGATTATTATAATTACGAAACCCGCACAAAAACTAATAGCGTGCCACGTTATGTCATTAAACAAACAAACGATATTAAAGGTTATAAAGAAGAAATGAGATTGTTGTATGTGGCGCTTACACGTGCAAAAAATAAACTTATTATTACTGGCACATATAACGATAAGATTTTTGAAGACAATGTAAAACCAAACAACTTTTTAAACATGCTAATTGGAGGTTTTTGTCCATTAAAAGAGGGCGAAAACAATTTTAAAAATTGTAACATCTATGTGTTTGACAAAATAAAAACTCCAAAACAACAATTAGAAGTAGAAAGCAAAACAATAACAAAAGCGTATGAAAACTTTGTTTACTCAAACACAGACAAATTTAGCATACCGCTAAAAAATACAGTAACAGGGCTAAACAGTGAACATAGCGAAAATAATGGGTTTTATACAAAAGAAATTGCTCAAGCAACTGTGCAATATAATGCCGATGAAGATAAAGCGTTAATAGGCACGCATTATCATAAAGCATTAGAGTTGCTGGAATTAAACCAACCATATAAACAAACCACAAATTACGAAGATGTAGATTATAAAAAAATAGAGTTGGCATACAAAACTCTTGCACCGTTAACAAAAAATGCGCATATGCACAAAGAAGCAGAATTTATGATGTATGTGCCATATAATCAAATTGTAAATAGTGTGGTAGAAGATAAAGTGCTTGTTCAGGGTGTGGTAGATTTAATTATAGAAAAAGAAAACAGCATAACAATAGTAGATTACAAATTTTCTACTAAACCAATAAAGGTGCTAAAACAAAGGTATAGCGAACAACTTAATTTGTATAAACTAGCGGTAGAACAAGCTTTTAATAAAAAGGTAGATAATATTTATATCTATTCAATAAATACAGGGGAATTAGGTTAAATAAAAAAGCCATAAGATTAAATGTTTTTATGGTTTTTTTATTGGTTTTCATCTGGTTTTTGAATATTTATGCTTTTTTCTTTTAAAAGAGGTAGATAATCTTTCCACATATATTCTCGTATTGGTATGGGTTTATGACAACTAAAATAAAGCACTAATGCAGGCTTTATATGATGATAATTATTAAAAATACATGCAGAAATGCAATAATCGCTTGTTATTAACTTTTTTGCAATTGCATGGTAATTATAATATGGCATAATGTATTTTGTGTAAAATAAGCATTTTTATTACTTTTATATTTTTATAAATAACTTTACAATTATTTGATTTTATGGTATTATTTTGATATGGAAAAAGTGCAACAAATCTATCAAAAAAATGCTTTAGCACTTGCATATGTTGGCGATGCTGTTTTTTCGCTTATGGTTAGAAATTATTTAGTAACTAAATATGATAATAACCTAAGCACAATAAATAAAAAGGCAAACGCTGTGGTTTGTGCACGTAATCAGGCAGAATTAATTCAACTACTTTTGCCAATGCTTAATAAACAAGAACAAGATATAGCAAACCGTGCACGTAATGCACATACAAACAACAAGGCAAAAAACAGCACTCTTGCACAATATCATTTGGCTACAGAGTTTGAGGCAATTGTTGGCTTTTGGCATTTAACTGGGCAAGAAGAAAAATTAAACAAAATGTTTAACGAATTGGTGGTAGGTAGTTTATGATAGTATATGGCACTAATGTGGTAAGAGAATTAATCAATTCAAACACGCGCATTAATAAAATAATTTATTCAACAAATAGGGCAGATGTTAGCGAACTTGTAGCACTTGCAGAGCGTAAAGGAATAAAAACAGAACGCAATACAGATAAAACAGAAAACGGCCAAGGAATAATGGCAGACATCCCAAACTTTAAATACTGCGAAATTTCAGATATACTAAATTTTGCAAACAATAAAAATCAAGTGCCATTTATTCTTGTTTTAGATGGTATACAAGACCCTCATAATTTAGGTGCATTAATTAGAACAGCAGAGTGCGCTGGTGTGCATGGAATAATAATTCCAACAAATAGGGCAACTGATATAACAGATACGGTTTATAAAACCAGCGCTGGTGCAGTTGCACATATGCACATAGCTAAAGTTGTTAATCTAACTCGTGCAATTCAAGAACTAAAGGATGCAGGCGTTTGGGTGTATGCATTAGAAGCAGACGGCACAAATATGTATAACGAAAACTTTAATTATCCTACTGCACTAATCGTGGGTAGCGAAGGTAAAGGTGTATCACACCTTGTGCGCCAAAACGCAGATGTTGTTATAAGTTTAGATATGTTTGGCAAGGTTAATAGTTTAAATGCTTCTAACGCTGGTGCAATAGCTATGTATGAAGTGATAAGACAAAGGAGAAAATAATTGGTAGATTTACTAAAACTAGTGCATGATGCAAAGGCTGGTAATAACGAGGCAATGGAAGAAGTTTTACAGCAGTTTAAGCCAAAAGTTACTGCAATTTGTCGTGAATACTTTTTAGTGGGTGCGGATTTTGACGACCTTATTCAGGAAGGGATGATTGGTTTATATAAAGCAATAAATTCGTTTGACGAAGAAAAGAACAATTTAAAGACCTATGCTTCGCTTTGTATACATCGTCAATTGCAAAATGCAGTAAAGAATGCTAATCGCAAAAAAAATAGCCCACTAAATAGCTATGTGCCAATAAATTTTGAAGATAGCGATGATGACGAAGTAACCTCAAATCTGGTTATTGTGGATGATAGTAGTGATGTTGAAAAGAATTATATAGATAAAGAAATGAATGCCATTGTTATAAGCAGAGTAAAGGTCATGCTTACAGAAGAACAATTTAAACTACTAAAAAGGTTCTTAAATGGTGATAGTTATGCGCACATGGCAGAAGTGCTAAATATTACACAAAAAAAAGTGGATAACGAAATTCAGTCTATTAAGAAAAAATTACGCACAATAAAAGGAGAAATTTAATGAACTTAGCCCTTTATAGAGAGTTCCGTCCAAAAACATTTGATGATGTTGTAGGTCAGGAATATATTATAAATACACTAAAAAATCAAATAAAATATAATAGGCTTACCCATGCCTATCTCTTTTGCGGGCCAAGAGGAACAGGTAAAACTAGCACGGCAAAAATTTTTGCAAAGGCTGTAAATTGCACGCATAGTGCGGACGGTAATCCTTGCGGGTTGTGCGCTGAATGTGTGGCATTAAACGAGGCTAACACAGATATTATTGAAATAGATGCGGCAAGTAATAACAGGGTTGAAGAAATAAGAGATTTGCGCGAAAAAGTGGCTTTTCCACCACTAATTGGTAAGTATAAAGTTTATATTGTGGACGAAGTTCATATGCTTACAGATAGTGCTTTTAACGCTTTGTTAAAAACTTTAGAAGAACCACCCGCACACGTTATATTTATTTTAGCAACAACAGAAATTCATAAACTTCCAGCAACCATTTTATCTCGTTGTGCAAGGTTTGATTTTAAGTTGTTAGAAATAAATACTTTAATTGAACATTTAAGACATGTGTTTGATAGCAAAGGCATAAAATACGATGAAAAAAGTTTACACCTAATTGCAAAAGCGGGCGAAGGCAGTGTGCGTGATATGTTGTCTATTGCAGATAGTGTTGCCTCTTATGCAAACTATAACATCACATTTGATGTGGCAGAAAAAGTTATAGGCTTGTCTAATAGAGATAGCATTAAAAAGATTTTACAATCTCTTGCAAACAAAGATATAAGTGCACTATTTACATCTATAAAAGAAGTGTTAGGTGCTGGCAAAAATATTCAAGTTTTGTGTAAAGAAACAGCGGACTTTATTAAAAACCTTATTATGATAAAAGTTGGCGTGGGCGATTATGCTGTGTTAGACATTTTGCCTGGGGAATATGCACAAATTGCAGATATTGCAACATTGTTTGACGTAAACTTTTTAAAAAGGGCGTTTAGTAAGTTTGCAGAGATTGAACTAAATTTAAAATACAGCCTTAATCCAGAAAACTTATTTGAAAGTGCATGCTTAACTTTGTTGGACGATGGTGCAGCTCAAGTTAATACTGTTGCTCAGTCTACACAAAGGGTGGCAACAAACAATGTTAAACCAACTCAAACCGTGCAACTTCAGCCCGTGCAGGAGGCTGAACCTCAGGCAACAGTTCAACCAACAGCACCTGTTCAAAAAAGCGAAACGGATAGGGTTTGGGGCAATGTTCTAATTAAGGTTAGGGAAAATAATTTGTTTGCATTATCTAACGCGCTAACTAGTGTATTTAAGGTAGAAGAAATAAATAAACGCTTAATATTGCACACAAATGATTTATCTAGCCGTGATTTAATTGACAATAAAGATAAACTTGATGTATTATTAAAATTAGTAAACTTGTTTGATGAAAGCATAACAAAAATAGAAGTTATGTATGATAAACAAAATGCTTCTACGCAAGATATTAAAGATAATTTAAAAGAAATTTTTAAATCAAAAATAAAGTTTAAAGAATAAGTATAAAAATAAAAGGAGAGTTAATTATGGCATATGGTGGATACCGCGGAGGCGGTTTTGGCGGTGGCATGGGAGGAATGAACATGAATTCCCTTATGCAACAAGCAAAAAAGATGCAAGAACAAATGGCAAAGGCGGAAGAGGAATTGGAAAACGCTGAAGTTGTTGGTAAAGCAGGCGGAGATATGGTTACCATTACCATGAATGGTAAAAAGGAAATTAAATCTATTAAACTAAGCAGGGCTGCAGTAGACCCAGATGATGTAGAGATGTTAGAAGATTTAATTATTGTTGCAATAAAAGATGCAACCGCAAAGGCAGACGAATTAGCAAAAGATAAGTCACCTATGGGTGGAATGGGTGGTTTGTTTTAATGCAAATAGACGCACTTAATCGTTTAATAAACGAATTTACTAAGCTACCAGCAGTTGGCAAAAAAACGGCAGAAAGGTATGCTTACTTTTTGCTATCTTGCACAGAGGATGAAGTGCATAATTTTGCTACCAGCATGATTGATGCAAAAACAAAAATTCATTATTGTAAAATTTGTGCAAATTTTACAGATAAAGAAATTTGCGAAGTTTGTGCAAGGCAAAATAAAGAGCCTATAATTTGTGTGGTAAAAGAACCTAAAGATGTAGAATCTATGCAAAAGGTTAGGGATTTTAATGGAAGTTATCATGTATTACATGGGGTAATAAATCCGCTAGAAGGAAAAGGCCCTAACGATATTAACATTCGCTCGCTTTTAACCCGTATAAGCACAGAACAAATTAAAGAGGTTATTGTTGCAACAAACCCAGATGTGGAAGGAGAAGCAACCGCAATTTATATTGCAAACCTACTAAAACCATTGGGCGTAAAAGTTACACGCCCTGCGCAAGGGGTAGCCATGGGTAGCGAACTAGAATATACCGATGCAGTAACCTTGCAAAAAGCACTTACAGCCAGAAGGGAAATTTAACACTGCGCTTACACTTTAAATGGAATTTTCAAATAAAAAACTCTTTACACAAAGTAAAGAGTTTTTTGTTTGTTAATTCTTATTTTTTATATTTAATATTGCCAATATTGTTTCTTTTTCATCGTTTGTTAATCTGTTTATTTTATTAAAAAACGATAAATCTGTTTCATATTTTGATAAATCAGGATAAAAGAATTCAAAAGTCGTTACTTCTAAAATCTCTAATGTTTCAAGTAAGGTATCTATTGTTAATTGGATTTCTCCACTTTCTATTCTGTAAAAGTAAGTTTTAGAATGACCTAAACTTAAACCTAGTTGATAAGCTGAAATATTCTTTTTATTACGAAAATAACCAATTCTATTTAAAATTTCTTCTTTTGTTAAATTTATGTCTTTCATATAATTTCCTATATTAATTCTAACAAAGTTAAAAATTTAACTATTTACGCATTACGTATATTATTTGCATTATTATTCCTTAATATGTTACAATAGTTAACGTATTCCGTAAAAATAATGCGATTATAATACGGATTACGAAAATAATGGAGGAAAATGTATGAAATTAAACACTTGTTGCTTTACGGGGCATCGTTGCCAAAAATTACCATGGGGGTTTAACGAAGAAGACAAAAGGTGTATTAAAATTAAAGAGATAGTGACAAAAGAAATTGAAAAAGCAATAAATCAAGGTTATACTCATTTTATTTCTGGCATGGCTATCGGCTTTGATATGTTTTGCGCAGAAATTGTTTTAAGCTTAAAAAACAGATATCCATTTATTACATTAGAGTGTGCGTTACCATGTATTGGGCAGGAAAAATTATGGAGTAGATATTTACAAGAAAGATATTTAAAAATAATTAATAAAGCAGATAAAACGCGTTGTGTTTATAATAAATATGAAAATGGTTGTATGCAAGAAAGAAATAAATACATGATAAATAATTCTTCGCGTATAATTGCTTTATATAATGGTCAAAATGGTGGGACAAGAACTACAATAAACTATGCAAAAAGTTTGGGCTTACAAATTATAATAATTAAGCCTTAATGAGTAAATAAAAAATCACGGTTAGTCCGTGATTTTTTATTTTTATAAAATGCTAAAGTCTATTCTGTAGTAGCCTTGACCCATATTGCATAGCGGGCAGGTTTTTGGTGCACATTTGTCTTGCACAACGGTGCCACAATTATCGCATTTAAAAGGACGTTTGCCAACCTTGCTTTTATAAAGAGAGTTGGAACATAAACTGTTATGCAACTCAGTTAAGGTTTTGTTGTGAGAAATTTCTACAAGTGCTATCATGTCAAACAATTCTGCAACATCTTTAAACCCTTCATCTCTAGCGATATCTGCAAAGTTGGGGTAGATGCTTTCTCCACTGTTCTTTTCGTTTTCAGCTTCTAGTTTTAACGCATCACATAGTTCCCCAGTTCTAAAAGGGTAGCCAGCATTAATGTCTATATTTTGGACATTTGCCCCACCATATTCGCTAATCTTCATAAAAAATTGTTCGGCATGAGCCATTTCGTTGTGGGCTAGGGTGCGGATTAATGCGCTCATATATTGATAGCCTTCTTGTTGGGCTTTCTTTGCTAAAAATTGATATCTAGCCCCTTCTTGACATTCTGCCGCAAAACTGCGTGCTAAATTTTCTTTTGTTATGCTTTTTTGAAAATCCATATTTCACCTCATATTGATGTTTGGCATATTTAGTTAATTAATACACCTAAATTAAAAATTTTAAAAAATTATTAAAATT
>CANDFN010000006.1 GCA_947384015.1 uncultured Clostridia bacterium
CGTAAACTGGTTTGACCTGGGAAAATGTGTGATTCTAGCATCTTAAAAGTATCACTTAAAATTTTGCCAGCAACACGCATCTTATTTATTTCTTGTTCTGTTTTAATTGTTACAAACATTCAACACCTTCAAAACTTCTTCAAAAACTTCTTGTATGGTTTTAGAAGCATCAACCTGACACAAAACACCTTGTTTTTTATATCTTGCAATAAGTGGCATTGTAACCTCTTCAAAAACCTTAAAGCGCTGATCTATTGAAGCAGGAGTATCATCATGCCTTGTTGCAAGTTTGCCACCACATACTGGACAAATTAAATTTTTAATTTCATTTTTGCTTGTTATGTGTTGACAATTGACACAAGTTAATCTATTAAGCAATCTTTTTTTTGCAACAGATTTATTCAGTTTTAAATAAATAGCTTTATCTATTTTACAAATTTTATCTAGAGCATCAGCTTGTTCGGTTGTCCTTGGAAAACCATCAAACACTAAATCTCCTTTTGATTTTTTTATTGCCTTATTCACAACTTTCATTGTAGTTTGTAAATCTGGCAAATCTCCACGTGCCATTATAGGTTCTACAAATTTGCCGAGGGCGGTTTTTTTAGCAATCTCTTGCCTAAATAACGCCCCAACCGACACATAAGTAAAATCCTTAATTTTGCTTAGGTTTTTTATCAATTCACCTTTGCCCGAGCCTTGAATTCCAATTAAAACTATTTGCATTTTACCCCTTATTTTAAAAATCCGCGATAATTACGCATCAACATTTGTGCTTCTAATTGTTTGTTAAACTCTAATGCAACAGAAACTACAATCAACATACCAGTAGCACTAAATGCACTTGTTAAACCAACACCACCAATAGCAGAGAACACTAAGGTTGGTATTAAAGCCATAAACGCTAAGAATATTGCACCAAATAGAGTGATTTTCTTATTGATATTATCTAGATATTGTGCAGTTGGCTTACCTGGGCGAATACCTGGTATAAAGCCACCTTGTTGCTGAATTTGTCTACTAATTTGTTCTGTATCAAAATTTAACATTGTGTAGAAATATGCAAATGCTAAAATTAATAACGCTAATACTATAGAGTATATTGGTTTTCCTGCGCCTAACCAGTTGTTCCACCAAACAATAAACTTGTTAGGATTAGCAGACGAGCCAAACACACTCATTATAAGTTGAGGGAAGGTAAGGATTGCAGAAGCGAAAATTATAGGCATAACTCCGTTCGCATTAACTCTTACTGGGATGTAGGTAGATTGACCACCATACATTTTTCTACCTTTCATTTGTTTAGCATATTGAACGCCAACTTTTCTTTCTCCACCATCTACAAATACAACAAGGGCAAATATAGCAATAAGGGCAACAACAAATAATATTAATTGCCAAATTGCAGTTTGAGTAGCCTCTCCACCTTCTACAAGCCTAGAGAAGTTGGTTGCCATTGAACTTGCAGCGCTTGATAAGATACCTACAAAAATCAATAATGACATACCGTTACCGATACCGATTTCTGTAATTTTTTCACCAAGCCAAACAGTGAACATAGAACCTGCTACCAACATCAATACGATGAATGCATAGCATACAAACTCGCTACCACCAAACATGTCAAACGCAGCACTATCAGCCGCACCAAAACCTACTGCTATACCAATTGCTTGCGCTAATGCTAAAATTAATGCAGCAATTTTTGTATATAAACTAATTTTTTTGCGTCCGTCAGCGCCACCTTCTTTAGTTAACTTTTGCCAACTTGGGATGATAGCTGCTAATAGTTGAATAATAATTGAAGCTGTAATATAAGGTGAAACACCCAATGCTAAGAACGAACCTTGTGATAGTGCACCACCACTTACCGAACTTAACAAACTTAAAAAGGTGTTACCAGTTTCCTCGTTAGTTGCTGCTTTAAATACATCAACATTTATGCCCGGTATAGGTAACCAGCAACCAAGACGGTAAATGAATAATAGCACTAAAGTTAATATTAACTTATTTCTGACTTCTTTAATTTTTAAAGCGTCACGTAGTGTCTTAAACATTATACCTCCTCAGCACTGCCACCTACAGCTGTAATCTTTTCTTTTGCACTTGCAGTAAATTTGTTGGCTTTAACTTTTAGGGCAACTTTTAATTCGCCATTGCCAAGTATTTTAAGACCATCTTTTTCCACTTTGCAGATAACGCCAGCTTCTAACAACTTAACGATATCAACTTCTGTGTTAGGTTCAAAGCCATTTAAAACGCCAACATTAACTGTTGTATAAGCCTTTTTAAATTTAGCATTGCTAAATCCTTTAGAAGGTAAACGTCTGTATAAAGGATTTTGACCACCTTCAAAGCCTAGACGAACACCGCCGCCAGAACGAGCGTTTTGACCTTTGTGGCCTTTGCCAGAGGTTTTACCTAAACCGCTACCAATACCGCGACCTAATCTTTTTTTAGATTGTTTTTCGCCTTCGGCGTTTTTTAAATCATGTATATACATAAACTCTCCTTTACGCCTCTTCTTCCACTTTTAATAAGTGTTTTACTTTGAAGATGCTACCTCTAATACAATCATTGTCTGGAAGAACACGGGTTTGACCAAGTTTTGTAAAACCTAAAGCTTTTACAATTTTGTCTTGATTTTTGTTAAAGCCTGTTGTGCTTTTAACTAAAGTGACTTTAATGGTTTTGTCTGCTTTCTTTGCCATATGTCCTCCTATAATTCTTCTACTGACTTGCCACGTAGCATAGCGATTTCTTCTTTTGTTCTTAAGTTTTTAAGACCATTTAAAGTTGCGCGAACTACATTGATTTTGTCAGTTGAGCCATAAATTTTTGCTGTAACGTCTGTGTAACCTGCCACTTCAAATACTGTTCTTGCTGCGCCACCGCAAATAAGACCAGCACCTGGTTTAGAAGGTAACATTTTAACGCTTGTTTTAGCAAATTTACCAATAGTTTCGTGTGGGATAGTGCCATTAACTACTGGAACATTAATAAGGGATTTTTTGGCACTTTTGTTAGCCTTTTCAATTGCAGATGAAACTTCGTTAGATTTACCAAGTCCCATACCTACACGGCCCTTTTTGTCACCTGCTACTACAAGAGCAGAGAAACGCATAGTGCGTCCACCTTTAACGACTTTGGCTACACGTCTAACGCCTAGCATTTTCTTTTCAAATTCGTCTTTCTCTTCTACGCGAGGTTTTCTAAATTCTCTTTTACGTTCTGCCATAATATCTCCTTAAAATTCCAAGCCACCGGCTCTAGCGCCGTCAGCAAGTTCTTTAACTCTACCTGTGTAAAGATAACCACCACGGTCAAAAACTACTGTTGTTATCTTTTTCTTTTTAGCAAGTTTAGCGATTTGTTCGCCAACATATTTTGCTTGTTCTTTATTAGTCATATTTTTAACAGCTTCTTTTACCTCTTTTTGAGTTGTGTTGCAACTAACTAGAGTAACACCCTTGCTATCGTCAATAATTTGAGCATAGATGTTAGACAAACTGCGGTAAACACAAAGTCTTGGACGAACAGTTGTTCCAACTAATTCGTGACGAAGTCTAACATGACGTTTAGAACGAGCTTGATTTTTATTAACTTTATTAATCATGTTTTACCTCCTACTTTTTCTTACCTGCAGCTTTGCCAGGTTTTAATATAACTTTTTCTGTTGAATAGTGAATACCATAACCATGATAAGGTTCCATTGGACGAAGAGCACGAATTTTAGCTGCAATTTCGCCAACTAATTCTTTATTAGCGCCATTTACAACAACAGTGTTGTTATCTGGAGCTTCTAAAGTGATACCTTTAACTTCACTAAATTCTACTGGATGGCTTAAGCCTAAGTTGAACACAAGTTTATTGCCTTGTTTTGCAACTTTATAACCTACGCCGTGAACTACTAATGACTTTTTAAAACCGTTTTTAACGCCATTAACCATATTGTTAATTAATTGACGATATAAACCTTGTTTTGCATTACTATCAGTAGTTTCATCAAGGCGAACAACATGTAATGTGTTGCCTTCAATATTTACTGCTACATTTTTGCTGAATTCTAAAGACAATTCATCTTTAGGACCTTTAACAGTAATAGTGTTATCTTTAACATCAACTGTAACACCGTCTAAAATGGTGATAGGTAATTTTCCAATTCTTGACATAACTCACCTCTACCATACATAGGCAAGCACTTCGCCGCCTACATTAAATTTGCGTGCATCTTTATCGGTTAATATACCCTTGCTAGTTGATACTATAGCAATACCAAGTCCATTTAAAACTTTTGGTAAACGGTCAGCTTCAGCATAAGTTCTTAAGCCTGGCTTACTAATTCTTTTAAGACCTTGTATAACTTTTTCGCCTTTAGGGCCATACTTTAAAGTGATGTTTATCATTTTGATACCATCTTGTTCTGTTGCAGTGTAGTCTGTTATGTAACCTTCTTTTTTAAGTATTTCTGCAATAGCAACTTTAACTTTTGAAGTAGGAACTAAAACTGTTTCATGCTTATTTACATTAGCGTTGCGAATGCGAGTAAGCATATCTGCGATTGGATCTAAAATTAACATAGTTTTCTCCTTTTACCAACTAGATTTGGTAACGCCTGGGATTTCTCCTTTAGACGCTAAATTTCTAAAGCATATTCGACAAATGCCATATTTCTTTAAAACTGCATGTGGACGCCCGCAAATAGAACACCTGGTGTATTCGCGTGTTTTAAATTTTTGTTCTCTTTTTTGTTTTACAACCATTGCTTTTCTTGCCATAACATCTCCTATTTAACCTTTTTAAATGGAACGCCCATTAGTTTTAACAATTCTCTTGCTTCATCATCTGTTTTAGCAGTGGTAACAATCATGATATCAAAACCACGAACAGCATCAATTTTATCATAAACAATTTCTGGGAAGATAATTTGTTCATGAATACCGAAACTGAAGTTTCCTCTGCCATCAAAAGATGTAGTAGATAAACCTTGGAAGTCTCTAACACGTGGAAGAGCAACCGAGATTAATCTGTCAAAGAATTCATACATTTTTTCGCCACGAAGGGTAACTTTTGCACCAATTTTTTGACCTTGACGAAGCTTGAAGTTTGCCACACTCTTTTTAGCTGTGGTAACTACTGCTTTTTGACCAGCAATTAATGACAATTCTTCAACTGCATTATTGAAAGTCTTTGCGTTATCTTTTTCTTTACCTAAACGAAGGCTTAAAACAATTTTTTCCATTTTAGGAACTTCCATTACGTTTTTGTAACCGAATTTCTCTATCATTGCTTTTTTAGCAACATCGTTATAGTAACTATGACGTCTATTAATTTCTTTTTCCATAAGTTACTCCTTACGCTTTCTTACTGCTTTTAGCAGCAGTTTTTACTTCTGCCTTTTCAGCAGTTTTTGTTGCAGGTTTTTCTGCTTTTGTGGCTACTTTAGTTGCTGGTTTAGCAGCAGCTTTTGTAGCAGATTTTTTAGCGCCGTTTAAAGTAGCGCCACATTTTTTGCAAACGCGAGTGCTTTTACCGTCTACTAAAGTTCTACCAACACGGGTAGCCTTTTTGCAGGTTGGGCAAATTACTTGCACATTGCTTATATCAATAGGGCCTTCGCTTTGAAGTCTTCCACCCTTATCGTCTTTACTTCTTGGTTTTTTGTGGTGTGTTTGAATATTAATATTGGCAACCACCACTCTGCCTTCTTCTTTATTTACCTCAAGCACTTCGCCTGATTTACCAGCATCTTTACCGGCAAGAACAAGAACATTATCGCCTTTTTTAACACTTAATTTCATACTTGCCTCCTATAAAACTTCTGGTGCTAAAGATAAGATTTGAGTAAATCCTCTAGCACGCAATTCACGAGCTACTGGCCCAAACACACGTGTGCCACGCGGTGCTTTTTGTTTGTCTATAATTACAGCAGCGTTATCATCAAATTTGATTGAACTACCGTCATTACGTTGAACACCTTTTTTAGTGCGAACTATAACAGCTGTAACAACTTCACCCTTTTTAACTTTTCCGTCTGGGTCAGCTTTTTTTACAGATGCTACAATGATGTCACCAACACTTGCACTACGACGATAAGAACCGCCCATACAACGGATGCACATAATTTTTTTAGCACCGGTGTTATCAGCAACATTTAATGTAGATAATGGTTGAATCATAACGCCTCCTACTTAGCACGCTCTACGATAGAGAGTAAACGGAAGTATTTATCCTTGCTAAGTGGACGAGTTTCAATAATAGTAACTGTATCGCCAACATGAGCTTCACCCTTTTCGTCGTGTGCTTTATATTTTTTTGTAACTGTCATATATTTTTTATAAATTGGATGTTTCTTTTTGCTGGTAACCAAAACAGTAATGGTTTTTTCCATTTTATCAGAAACAACAACGCCTTGAATGGTTTTATGGTTAGTTTTCTTTTCCATACTCTTACTCCTTTGCTCCAGCAATTTCTTTTTGCTTTAATGCGGTTTTTACTCTTGCAATATTTCTTTTAACGATGTTAATTCTAGAAGTATCAGCAAGTTGACCAACTTTATTTTGGAAAGTTAGATTAAATAATTCTGTTCTTAATTTTGCTTCTTCTGCTTCTAACTCTTTAATTTTCATAGTATTATAATTAGTTTTCATTGTTTTCACCGCCTTTTTCCTTACGAACTACGCGAGTTTTGCAAGGAAGTTTATGAGAAGCTAGCCTTAAAGCTTCAAGACAGATTTCTTCGCTTGGGCCAGAAACTTCTATAATAACTCTGTCAGTTTTTACAACTGCAACGTGACCAACTTGTGCACCTTTACCACTACCCATACGAGTATCAGCAGGTTTTTTAGTGATAGGTTTGTGAGGGAAAACTTTAATCCACACCTTACCACCACGTTTCATGTAACGGTTAATTGCTACACGGGCTGCTTCTAATTGGTTACCAGTCATCCAGCATGGTTCTGTTGCTTGTAAACCGTAGTCACCGTAAACCACTTTGTTACCACGAAGTGCACGGCCTGTCATACGACCACGAAATTGTTTTCTGTGTTTTTCTCTTTTAGGTAATAACATTGCCATAATTAGTTATCTCCTTTCTTTTTAGTGTTTTGAACGCTTAATTGAGATACTTTACCCAATATTTCACCTTTATTAATCCACACTTTAACGCCTAATACGCCAAAAGTGGTGTGAGCTTCTACACAAGCATAATCTATGTTAGCGCGGATTGTGTGAAGTGGAAGCTTACCATCGTGAAAATGTTCACTACCAGCAATTTCTCTGCCGTCAAGTCTGCCAGATATCATAACTTTGACACCTACAGCACCAGCACGCATTACGCGTTGAACTGCTGATTTTGCAACACGTCTATATTGAGCGCGTTTTTCTAGTTGAGCAGCCATTGATTCTGCTACTAATTTTGCATCTAAATCTTGATTTTTAACTTCAACTATGTTGATGTTAACTCTTTTAGCATCGCTTAATTTTTCTACATTCTTTTTTAAAGCTTCTACACCAGAACCTTTTTGTCCAATAAGAACACCAGGTTTTGCTGTGTAAATAGAGATGTTTACATTGTTTTCAGTTCTTTCAATTAAAACATTAGAAATAGCACAGTTCTTATATTCTTTTAAGATGTATTTTCTAATTGTGTCGTCCTCTTTTATGTTTTTAGCGATATTCTTTTTATCTGCATACCAAAAAGAGTTCCAAGTTTTATTTACGCCAACTCTTAAGCTATTTGGATTAACTTTTTGTCCCATACTCTACTCCTTTATGCCTAACACAACTTTAATGTGGCTGTGTCTTGTATCAATTCTATTAGCGCTACCTTTACCGCGAGAATAAACTTTGTTTCTTCTAACTGGACCAGAACCCAAAATTACTTCTGCCAAATACAAGTCATTCACATTTAAGCCTTGATTATTTTCCGCATTAGCACCAGCGGATTTTACAACTTTTAATAAGATTGCTGCTGCATCCTGAGGCATGTTAGCCAAGATTGCTACTGCATCGCCATAACTTTTACCGCGAACTTGGTCAATAACAATTTTTGCCTTTGTAGGAGCAACGCGTGCAAATCTAACACTAGCGTAAGGACGAGTGTCTTTAGCTTGTTTGATTTTTTCGGTTTTCTCTTTCATTCTTTTTGCCATAATCTACTCCTACTTTTTACCTTTAGCAGCTTCTTTCTGCTTGTGTCCTTTAAATGTTCTAGTTGGTGCAAATTCACCTAACTTGTGGCCAACCATATCTACAGTGCAATAAACTGGAATATGTTTACGTCCGTTATGAACAGCTATTGTATGACCAACAAATTCAGGATAAATTGTGCTTGAACGAGACCAAGTTTTAACAGCCTTTTTCTCGTTTTTCTCATTCATTTCTTGAATGCGAGCCATAAGTTTTGTTTCTACATAAGGACCTTTCTTTAAACTTCTACTCATAACATCTCCTATTTAGCCTTAGCTCTCTTGACAATAAGTTTGTCAGAAGCTTTTTTCTTTTTTCTAGTTTTATAACCAATTGCAGGTTTACCCCATGGGGTTAATGGACCAGCATGACCAACTGGAGCTTTACCATTAGCACCGCCGTGTGGGTGGTCTACTGGGTTCATTGCAGAACCACGAACAGTAGGTCTAACACCCATGTGACGTTTACGTCCAGCCTTACCAAGAGAAACGATTGATTGTTCTTCATTGCCAATTTCACCGATTGTTGCACGGCAGTTAGCAAGAACTTTACGCATTTCACCAGATGGTAAGCGAAGGGTTACATATTTACCCTCTTTAGCCATTAACTGAGCAGCTATACCAGCACTACGAACCATTTGTCCGCCACGTCCTGGTTGTAACTCTATATTGTGAATTTTAGAACCAAGAGGAACATCTTTAAGTTCAAGTGCGTTTCCTGGTTTAATTTCAGCACCAGCCCCGCTCATAACTTTATCGCCAACATTTAAGCCTTGAGGTGCTAGGATAAAGCGTTTTTCGCCATCAGCATATGTAAGTAATGCAATGTGTGCTGTTCTGTATGGGTCGTATTGAATGCTTTCTACTTTTGCAACTACGCCGTCTTTGTTACGTTTAAAATCTATAACACGGTATTTACGTCTGTTACCACCACCAATGTGACGAACAGTTATTTTACCTTGAGCATTTCTACCACCAGAATGTTTAATATCTTTAAGCAAACTTTTAGGTGCTTTGGCTTTTTTGTCCAAATCTTCAGCAACTACATAGCTTACAAATCTGCTACCAGCTGAAGTAGGTTTTCTATTTCTTATTGCCATAATTTACTCCTTTAATTTAAACTTTCAAAGAAGGCTATAGCTTTAGATTCTGGTTTTAAGAATACAACTGCTTTTTTGTAATCGCTAGTTTTACCATAAACCCTGCCATTCTTTGTGTTTCTTGATTTAGTTTTGCCTTTAACAGTAATAGTGTTTACACGTGCAACTTGCACTTCAAACAATTTTTCTACTGCTTTTTTAATTTCCACCTTGTTAGCATCCATAGACACTTGGAAGGTGTATACTTTATTTTGAACGCCAGCGTATGACTTTTCTGTCATGATAGGCTTTAAAATTATTTTTTCAGCTTCCATTAGATATACGCCTCCTCAATCTTTTTAATAGCGTTTTTAGTAATAACAACATAAGTGTTTTCAACTATATCGCCAACATTGATTAAATCAACATTTTCACAACTAACTTTTTGAATGTTGTTTGTTGCACGCATAACGCTTTCGTCTTTACCATCTGTAATAAGGATTACACGTTTGTTGATACCAAATTTGTTTAAGAATTCTACACAAGCTTTAGTTTTGCTATCTTTAAAGTTGAATTTATCAACAATAACAACTTCTTCTTGACGAATTTTTTGAGAAATTGCAGAAGCAAAAGCCACATCGCGCATTTTTTTATTAATTTTTTGCCTATAATCACGTGGTTTTGGCGCAAAAGCCACACCACCACCTACAAATTGAGGTGCACTTTGTTCGTCGTGACGAGCATTACCTGTGCCCTTTTGACGATACATTTTCTTTTTAGTTAAATTAACTTCACTTCTTGTTAAAGTGCTTTTTGTGCCTTGACGAGCATTGTTATGTAAAGCAACAATAACTTGATGAATTAGAGGTTCGTTGTATTCAACACCAAAAACGTTATCGTTTAATTCAATGTCGCCAACGGCTTCTTTTTTCATATTATAAACTTTAAGTTTTGCCATAGTATACTCCTTTAAGCCTTAACTGCGGACTTAATTGTAACTATTGATTTTTTTGGTCCTGGAATAGAGCCTTTAATCAATATTAAATTTCTTTCCGCATCAACGCGAACTATTTTAAGGTTTTGAACAGTAACTGCTTCGTGACCATAATGTCCAGGCATTTTTTTGTTTTTAAATACTTTACCTGGGGTTGAACGAGCACCCATTGAACCAACTTCTCTATGAACAGGGCCTACACCGTGCGTCATTTTAAGACGTTGTTGGTTCCAGCGTTTAATAACGCCTGTAAAACCGTGACCTTTAGTGATACCAGCCACGTCTACAACATCGCCTTCACTAAACATATCTGCTTTAATTTCTTGACCAAGATTGAACTTAGTTATGTCGTTATATCTAAACTCTTTCAAAATGCGTTTTGGTTCAACACCAGCTTTTTTGAAAGCACCAGTTTGACATTTATTTACATTTTTTGTTTTAATTTCGCCATAAGCTACTTGAACAGAATTGTAACCATCTTTTTCTGTTGTTTTAATTTGAGTAACATAGCAAGGGCCAGCTTCAACAACTGTAACAGGTTCTACTCTGCCATCATCGGTGAAAACTTGAGTCATACCGATTTTTCTGCCAATAATTGCTTTTTCCATTTTTGCCCTCCTATACCATAGCCTTGATGTCTACGCCGGCTGGAACTTCTATCTTAAGGATAGTATCTCTTGCCTTTGGATTTGGAGCGTATATATCAATAAGCCTGTAATGTGTGCGAGATTCAAATTGCTCGCGACTATCTTTGTTAACATGAGTTGAACGCAAGATAGTAACTACTTCCCTTTTAGTAGGAAGTGGAACTGGCCCAGAAACTTTACAGCCAGATTTTGTTGCAGTATCAAGAATTTTTGAAACTACACTTTCTAATAAACCAGTATCATAAGATGCAAGTTTAATTCTTAATTTTGTTGTTGCCATTTTTCTCTCCTTTTATTATTTAGTCAACACCCTAAACCAGCTTTTAACCCCGCTTGCGGCAGTATGAATTTTCATCCACTTACACGCACCCGTGTGTTAAGTGCTAACTTTCAAAAATAAATTGGGTTTTACCCCATTTTACTGCTGGCGCTCGTTAGAGCTAAAGTCGGCATAAATTCCCATCCGTAGTTGCGTTACAGATGCAACCTTATGCGTCTTACTCTTTAAGTGCAATAAAAAACTGCACATTAAGTTAGCAAGTTAATTCTACCAAATAATAAACTCTTTGTCAACCCTTTTTTGTAAATTTTTTCAACTTTTTTCTACGCCCTTTTTAGTTAATTTTTTTAACAAAAATTTAATTATAAAAATTGAATAAATTAATTAAAATTATAAAAAATTAAAATAAAATATAAAAATAAAATAAATATTATATACTTTTAATAGGTTTTTAATTAAATAATAAAAAAACCAACCATATAGGCTGATTTTAAAATTTAATATTTATTTAAATATTTTTTAATAATTTCAAAATAAATTAATTGTTTTTTAAAACATCTGTATTTACAACATAAATTTCTTGACCATCAAAACACACGTCTTCAATTTAATTCCGCAGTATCTTCTGTTAGCATATTGCTAGGTCTGCGCAATTCTCTATTATTTTCTTGCCAACGTAAAAGCCTAGCTTCTTCTATTGTAATGCTCATGCTAAACACCACTTGGAGGGACACCAGTTCCATCTCCACCAATTATTCCAAGTTGTTTTTTTATTTTTTGCATTGTTTCTTCATAAGCAAACGCCAATTCATAATCACTTGCAGTATACTCAAACTTTTTGCATGCTCTCATTATTTCACACAAATCTTCATAAATAGTTTTCCCATTTGTTTTTGCCAACACTTCAAACGAAAACAATTTTACATAAAAATCGTAACACATAATCAAATCGTAATTTAAATCCAGTATATATTTTTTGCCATCTTTTTTATGTTTATAGCAGATAACCGAATGCAAAAATGGTTTTGTTATAAATCCTATACCAGAAAGTTGCTCACATTTATAACCATTTTTAGCAAGCCCCATAGACATCCTATATGAATTATTAAAACAAAAACCCTTTTCTATCTTTTTTAACATTTCAATTTTTATTAATGCACTTGCATCATAAAATTCACCCTTGCCAAATGTGGTTTCTATTATATAAGGATCATTCTTTGTTCCAGCACCCGTTAAACCTTTCAAAAATGGATTTGTTTGTTTAATTCTGTTTGCAATCTGTTCATCTTCTTCTTTGTAAAGAACTTCCCCGCCAACTTTTTCTATGTTTTTAGCCATTAAAAAATATATATACCACGCTAAACAATAAATATTTCTTTGGTCTACCTCATCAGTCACAAGCATGTTGTTAGGGTTTCGTAAAGTTTTAGTTTCTTCCGCCTTCCTTAACTTTCTAATTTCTTCTATTGTCATACCTAAACTCCCACACCATCAGCTTTTAATTTTTTAACAGTTTCTACAATATCTTCATGCGCTAATGCAATATCTGTGTAAGTCAATTTTTCACCCTGCACTTTACAGATGTTTTCATACTCATCCATATCCTTGTGATACTTTAACAATTCTTCGCCGTCTATAACAGACAATACCTCAAAGCAAAATAGTTTCATATATAAATCATAACTCATAATCATATGATAATTAGAATCTAACACATATTTTTTATGCCCAGTTTTTCCATCAAACTCTAACACTGCAACAGAGTGCAAATAAGGTTGTCCAGAATATATAATACCTGTTATTTGTTTTGTTTCAAAGCCTTGGCTTATAAAATTCATGGCAGCAAGCCTACTATTATAATAGCAGTTGTTGCGTTTTATAAAGGCTGGCCATTTATGCCTTTTAAACATAAAACGTGCATCAAAAAACTTTCCTTCACCATATTTTGTTTTTATTAAATATGGTTGTTCAATGCTACCTTTACCAGAAAACTCTGTTACTATTGGCGACATTCTTATTGAAGTTTTAACAATTAAATTTAAGCCTCTTCTTGTGCGAATTTTTAAAGCGCTATTAATTTTCCCGTCTTCATTTGCCTTTTTAATGTCACTGCGCATTTTTTTCATGTCTTTATTTGTAACATCAAAAGAAAAGGCAAACAACTGTTGTAAAACATACAATTCTTGTCTATCTGTTTCATCTTCAGGCACGGTGCTAGGAATTGGAAGCTTTTTATTGTCCTCCAATTTCATATATTTCTTAGCTTCTTCTATTTTCATTAATCCCCTCGTTTTTGCTATTATAACACCAAATAGCATTTTGTCAAGATGTAAAATATCTAGCATATATATTTTAAAAGTCTTTTAGCCACAATAAAATAAGCAAACTTATTCTACAAAATGCAACAAAATTTTTAATAAAGCTATGGACAAATAAAAAGTTTTGTGATATAATAAAAATGAACTTAGATTTTGTGGCATAAAATTTCAAAAGATTTTCAAAAAAAGGTATTTACAAACCAAAAATTGTGTGCTACAATTATATAAACTATAAAGGAGAAAGATTATGAATGACAAACAAAGAAAAGCTTTAGGTTTTAATTTGGGCAACTCTGAAAAGATTTTTGACATGCCTGCAAACAAAGTTGCTGACCGTTATATCTCTGACTCTAATTTTGAAACTTATACCGAAGCATCTTTTAAAAAAGACTTTTTTGATGAATTAAATAGAATAGATAAAAAAACTAAAAGAAGAATATATCCTAATCTTGTTTTAACAGAAGGTATTAATTTAAATTATTTTTGGAATGTATTTTTACAAGAAATTTATCCTATTATTCCAGACAGAACAACATTAAACTTTAATATGATTTTTAAAGATGTTGAAGAAATTCTTGCCAACAACAAACGTGAAGTTGGTTTAATGCGCACTTTAAGAGAAAATAGAACCCCTACAGCTTTTATGCTTAAACTTACAGAACTTGTTGCAATAAAATGGGTGACAGATAAAGCTATTGCAGAAGCAGTAAAAAATCCTGACATCTATGGTGGTAGCGAGGGAACTGGAGAAAGTGTTTAAAAATAGAAATCACGAGATTACTCGTGATTTTTTTAATAAAAAAGAAAGGGAATAAACCCTTTCTTTTTAACTTCTTATTAAGACCTCTGCATTGTCTTCAGAGTCTACGCCTTCAGGTTCGGTAAGTTCAGCCTTTACCCTGCCTCTTGGCGGAACAGATTTTGCTTTAGCCTTTTTGCCAGAACCTGCATCAGATGTTTCAAATTTAATATCAGTTGCGGTCTCTCCTGTAAGTTCTGTAATTTTTTCACCTATAACATTTCTCTGAGTTCTAAAAGAACTTAAATCCATATATTCAGCCCCTATTTTTTTGTCTACTGGGACTTCATCTTCCCCACCAACAGGTTTTACCTTTGGTTTCTTCTTAGGTTTTTCTTCTACAACTTTATCCTCCTCATCTGTTGTAGTCTTTGTGGCAGTTCTTTTTCTATCATTAAAACGAGGGTCCACATTATATCTTTTGGTTGTATTGTCTTCAGTTTTATTCTTTGCAGGTGCAGGTGATGTCGCTGCAGGAGCGGCCGAATCTCCACCGCCACCTTTAGATTTTCCTCCCGCAGATTTACCGCCACCTCCAGCAGATTTACCACCGCCACCTGCAGTTTTTGCTGGAGCTTTAGGTTTTTCTGCCGTAGCCGTTTTAGGCTTTTCGGTTGCTTTTGCAATTAAGCCTTTATTGTTTTTGTCGGTAGCAGACTTATCAACCGGTCTTCTTCTCTTTCCATCCTCTGCCTCACGTTTTGTTGTTGCACTAACGTGAGTATTCATATCGTGGTCAACAACATCAGTTATTCTTTTTGTTTTTGGTGGTTTTGCACCAGTCCCATCTGTTGGAGCCTGACCAGTAATTGCGTTTACAGCCTCATCAATAAGTCTGTTTTCCGTTTTTACTCGTTGGGTGTTTAAACCTTTTCTTAAATCTTCTATGGTATGGCGCTTCTCTGGATGTTCTGCAGCAACAACTGGTGTGCCAACCTCTTGACCCTCCACAATTTCAACTGACACCTTAGGTAAAACCGCAACTGGCATAACACCAGTATCTACAACAACCTTACCTACACTGTTTTCAGTATTCCTTACAGGCTTTTCAACCCTGGTTTGAATAATTTGAGCCATACGTTGATTGTGTTGATTTAATATTTCATGTTTTTCTGCTTTAAACGCTTCTAACTCTTTAGGTTTTAAGACGCTAATATTTTCTGCTATTGCCTGCTCTACAATTTCGTTTATTGTGCGGGCAACAAAAGGTTTATCTATACGGACAAAATCTTTTTTAACAGTAAGTTTTTCTTTAACATCTTTATCTACTGCAGCTTTAAGTTTTGGAAACCTAGCAATTAGATTCTTCATTTCTTCGGCATAGTTTACTTCTTGCTCTTCAATTTCTTCTTCTTTTTCTAACATTAAGGTGTTTGTGTAAAGCAAATATTTAAATCTATTTATAAGCCCAAAGAACTCTGCCTTTGTTTCGTCATCTAGCGAAGCGATGTCTCTTGCATTGCCAGCAAATTCTCCAATATGCCAACGTCTGTAAACTGCAGACCTATTTATTATACCAGATGTTTCTACTCTATCTAGCACATACTCGTTAATATCGCTAACACTACCGCCATTTTCTTTGTAGTTACCTTCGTGGCTTATCTTTTCTATCAAAGAAAGGGTTGCACAATCTTCTTCAAAGGTTACTAAAAATGTTACTGGTCTATTTAGGCGGATTTCGCTATGGCAAATTTCAACATTATCTATTGTGCTTACGATGTATTTTCTCATTGCAATAAGTTCTTTTACTATTTCTTCATCTACCGTATACACACCATGCTCATCAAAGTCTCCAAGCATGTAACCCAACACAGAAAAGCGAAGATTGTTAAATTTTGCAAGCTCAATTTCCGCACTGTCAATTATAAAATTGTCGTTAGTGCCCTGCTTTAAGTAGTTTGCCATAAATTTCTCCTAGATAAATTATATCACAACTTTTTCAATTTTCAAAATATTTTTGCGATTAATTAAATTTTTTGTAGAAAAGTTTAATTAACTCCTTTTACTATAATGAATCCTAGTTTTTAAACACTTTTGTAAAATATTTCCCAATTAACGGAGAACTTATACTCTGTTTTTGTTTAAAAATTCAGTGCGGAATTTTACACTGAATTTTACTAACTTAATTTTTTACCAACACCACAAAAATAATCTAAAACAGTTTGAGTATTTAAGTTTATAATAAATTTTTTCATTTCGGCAACAAGTCTGGCTGGCATTATTGAAAATATAATAGTATTGTCTTTTAAATCAATTTTAGAAAGTTTTTCTTTTATTGCTTTTTGCCAACTTTTGTCTAAGCCCGCACAAAAAGCTTCTACACTTGCCATGTCTATTTTATTGTTGTGCAAACTATTTAGTAATACAACTAAGCAAATACCATTAAATAAATCTGTATGATTATCTCTAGTTATCTCTTTTGTGTTTTTATGGTCCACAACCGCAAGACGAACAAGAGGATAATCTGCATGCACAAAAGTTCTTGTAGAGCCATCGCTTTTTTTGCCTTTAAGTTGTTCAAACCCAGTCTTCTTTAACACTTTAAAATAATCATCTTTAGTCCACATAATTTCTCCTAAAAACATACTATCACAATTAAAAAATTTGTCAATAGCAAAAAATAAAAAACCGCATTGTTTTTTGCGGTTCTTTTTCTTACTAAATTACAAAATGTCCAAGAAGCAAGCAACACTAGTTTGTGTGCGATATGATTTACGCAAACAACTAGACAATTTGCATTGTAAAAACGCAGTAACTTATCACTTATTCGTTATTTTGTGCTAATTTAGCCTGTTGATCTGCAAGGGTTAGTCCTTCTATCATTTGGTCTAAATCGCCATTCATAAAAGCATCTATACTATACAAACTTAAACCTATGCGGTGGTCTGTTACCCTACCTTGTGGGAAGTTATAGGTGCGAATACGTTCGCTTCTATCTCCTGTGCCGATTTGGCTTTTACGGTTTTGTTTATATTCGGCCTCTTTTTGTTGTTGATAATAATCATAAACTTTTGCACGTAGCATGGCGAAAGCTTTTTCTTTGTTCTGCGTTTGGCTACGTTCGTCCTGACAACTTACAACAATACCTGTTGGGAAGTGTGTAATACGAATTGCAGATTCTGTTTTATTGATGTGTTGACCACCCGCGCCACTACTTCTAAATAAGTCTATACGAATATCTTTTTCATTTATATCCACATCCGCGTCTTCCATTTCTGGCAAAATTGCAACAGTAACAGTAGAAGTGTGAACTCTGCCCTGACTTTCTGTTTCTGGCACACGTTGAACCCTATGCACGCCAGATTCATACTTAAATTTTGCATAAGCATTTTTACCAGTAATTTGGGCTTGAACCTCTTTTACACCGCCAAGCTCGGTTTCTTCTATGTTTAATATTTCTAATTTATATTTGTGACTGTCGCAATACATTTGATACATTCTAAGCAAACTATGTGCAAACAACGCACTTTCTTCTCCACCTGCGCCGCCACGTATTTCTAGTATTACATTTTTAGTATCATTTTCATCCTTTGGCAAAAGAAGTATTTTTAAATTATTTTCGCTTTCAAAAAGAGCATTTTTAAGTTCTTCAACCTCTTGTTTTAGCAATTCTTTCATCTCTGCATCCTGCTCTGTTTCTATACCTGCAAGCGCCTGGTCATACTCTTTTTTTAGTTTTAGATATTTATCAAACTCTTCCATAAGTGGAGTAAGCGAACTATGTTCTTTAACTTTACCTTGCCACACTTTGGTATTAGAAATAATGGCGGGGTCTGCAATCTCGCTAGTTAATTTGTTAAACTTCTCTTTAATGGCATTTAATTTCTCTATCATATTATCTCCTAAAAATTATTGCTCTATCTTTTTTGTTTAAATCTTTTATGCAATCAACAAAAGTCCAGTTTTTAAAAATCTTTTTTACTGCTGTTTTTTGATTAAAACCAATTTCCAAAACCAAATATCCGTCTTCGGTTAAAAAGTTATCTGCCTCCGTTTCTATTTTGCGGTAAAAATCCAAACCATCTTCTCCGCCGTCTAGAGCAAGTGCTGGGTCATATTTTTGCACCTCTTGGTCTAGCGTTGCAAGTGTATTAGTTTCTATATATGGCGGGTTAGATATTATAAGATTAAATTTATCTTTTATATTATTAAACAAGTTAGATTTTATAAACTTAACACCAACCTTGTTAAATACTGAATTCTCTTTTGCAACTTTAAGTGCTTTAAAAGATATATCACTTGCCGTAACTTTTGCATTTGTGTTTTTTGCTATTGTTATTGCCAAACAACCACTACCGCAACACAAATCTAAAACAGAAGTTAAGTTATTTTGTTTAACAATGTTTATTGCTTGCTCCACTACCGTTTCGCTATCTTGCCTTGGGGTTAAAACATGTTTATTCACTTTAAATTTTAAACCATAAAAATATGTTTGCTTAAAAAGAATATCTACAGGTTTATGGTTCAGCCTCTGATTTACCAATTTTAAAATTTGCGTTTCCGTTTTTTTATCTATCTCATCAATAAGTGTAAGTTCTGTTCTGTTTACGCCCAAACAGCCAGCAACAATAAAATCGGCATCACTAACCTCTATGCCGTTTAACTCAAATTCTTTTTTTAGCTTATTTCTTAAATTTAATAATTTCATATTGCAAATAAAAAAGCGCGCTTATCCTGGCACGGAAAAAAGCACGCTTTACAAACGCTATTTAAGGTTGAATTTTTTCTTAAATTTGTCTACACGACCTTCTGTATCTACCAATTTTTGTTGGCCGGTAAAGAATGGGTGGCATTTGTCACAAACTTCTAATTTAACAGTATCTCCAGCTTTTACACCTGGTTTAGATGTTTTGCCTTTAAACTCTGCGCCACATGCACAAACAAAAGTTACTTCTACATAGTTAGGTTGAATGTCTTTCTTCATGTTATCTCCTTTTTTAATATAGCTCTACCCAATAATTAAGGTTCTGCTTTTGAAAATTAGTATTGTATGGTAAGTTGTTATATTCTAATCCACAACCTCGCCAAACCGATAATTTTCTTAAATCCCTAAGATTATAACTTGAAAAAGATTATTTGTCAACCTTTTTTACAATCTTTATTTAAACTTTTGTGCTATTTGATTTATATCTCCAGCACCCACAAATGCCACCGCCTGTTTGTTTTTTACGTGTTTTATAAGCCCTTTGTAGTTTGCAGCATAATAACAATTTACCCCGCTTTGACGTAAAGCCAAATACAATTTATAAGCGCTAATTCCCGCACTTGGACTCTCCCTTGCCGGATACTCTTTATAAACACAAAGCGCTTTAGCCTTAGACAAGGTTTTTATAAAGTCTGGTAAAAATTGTTTTGTTCTACTGTAAGTATGTGGTTGAAACACAATTAGGTTATTATCATACTCCTTATTAAAAGTTTCTATAAATGCACCAACCTCGGTAGGATGATGAGCATAGTCTATATATATTTTACACTCTTTGCCACCGATGCACTGATAACGTCTTGGCACACCCGCAAAAGAGTTTACTGTGGGATATATAATCTCATCGTCTACACCCAACCGCTTAGCAACTGCAACTGCTAACGAAATGTTTTTTAAATTATACTCACCCTTTAGCTTTGGTTTAATACGTCTATCTTTACTTTTAGCAACAAAAGCAACATCATTTAACTTTGTTAAAAATTTAGTGGATTTTTCATCACTTGCAAACCTTAATTTTGCCCTCTTAGTTAAAGTTAAAAATGCAGAACGCAAATTAAACATTGTTTTATAGCTATCCATGTGCTCCGCTTCCACATTAGTTACAACCGCGACGTCTGGATGAATTGATAAAAAACTTTTATTGTATTCACAAGCTTCTACCACTAAATAATCATCTCCTAAATTAAAACGCGGAACATCAACATCTGCACCAATATGACAAGACACCTTTTTATTTGTCGCACGCAAAATTTCGTAAATTAAAGTTGCCGTAGTAGATTTGCCATGTGTGCCAGCAACTGCAATAACAGATTTAAATTGTTTGGCAAATTCGCCCAAAATAAAGGCTCGGTCATACACTTTTATTTTTAACTTACTTAATGCTTTTATATATTTATCATTTTCCTTAATTGCACCCGTGCTAACACAGAAATCCACTTGTAAAAAGCTCTTGTCAAACCTGGTTGTTATTATTGCCCCATGGTCTGCACAGGTCTTTGTATATTGGCTTGCTTTTGCATCATATCCATAAACCCTATATCCTAAACTTAAAAATGCAAGGGCTAACTGATACATACTTATTCCGCCCACACCCAACATTAAAACAGAACCTTTAAAATCTTTCATAACAATTTATATGCATGGAATATTTTTTTGGTAAATAATATTATTTTTGTTTGCCAATTTTACAGATCGGAAGAGCGTCGTGTAGGGAAAGAGTGTCGTGTGGAGTGTGGGTGTGG